>PCTK01000057.1:0-2011 GCA_002786505.1 Nitrospinae bacterium CG22_combo_CG10-13_8_21_14_all_47_10
CTATATTTATAATCATTAGGAAATGAAATGCGACTCGCAAACAAAACAGCACTTATAACCGGAGGCGGATCAGGAATAGGGAAAGCCTGTGCCAGGGCTTTCCATAGAGAAGGCGCCAATGTGGTTTTATTTGGCCGAAGAAAACACAAGCTGGAGGAAACCGCACGGGAACTGGGCTCCCGGGTCCTGATGGTTCAGGGAGATATGATCCGGGGAGATGATCTGGACCGGCTGGTTCAGGAAACCCGGAGCACTTTCCAGCGCATAGATATACTGGTCAACAATGCCGGACTTTTCAGAGGCGCCCCCCTGCACGAGATTTCTGATGAGCAGTATGATGAAATGATGAACATCAATATGAGAGCCGTGTTCCAGTTGACCCGGAGAGTGCTCCCTGTGATGATGGAGCAAAAAAGCGGAAGCATTGTCCATATCAGTTCCATCCTCGGCATCATTGCCGTGCCGCAGGTAGCGGCCTATAACGTTTCAAAAGGTGCCCTGAATCAACTGAGTCGGTCCATCGCCGTGGAATACGGCGGTTATGGAATCCGCTCCAACTCCATTTGTCCCGGCCTGATAGAAACCGACATGACCGCCGACCTGATGAAAGATGAGGCGCTTCTGCAGGAATGGAGAAAGGATTACCCGATTGGCCGATTCGGAAAACCCGATGATGTGGCCAATGCCTGCCTCTTTTTTGCCAGTGATGAGTCATCTTTTGTTACAGGCACGGTTCTTCCTGTGGATGGGGGTTTCACAGCCCATTGAGGACAGTGCTTGACGGGAACCCCCGCAGTGATTAAAATCAGAGCCACTTTAAAACCTCAACATACTCCGACCCGGCACGCATTAAGGTTTGAGAATACAGATTAATTTATGAAGTACGAAACTGTCATTGGGCTGGAAGTTCACGTCCAAATTAAAACCAGGACGAAAATATTCTGTTCCTGCTCCACAGAATTCGGCAGGCCCCCGAACTCGAACACATGCCCGATATGCCTGGGAATGCCGGGGGTACTTCCTGTCTTAAACAAACGATTTCTCGATTCCTCCATGAAGGCCTGTCTGGCAACCCATTGCACGATAGAGCCCATGAACCGTTTCGCCAGAAAAAATTATTTTTATCCCGACCTGCCCAAAGGATACCAAATCTCCCAATTCGAGCTTCCCTTGGGAACAAAAGGATTCATCAATATCAATGTGAACGGCACACGAAAAAGGATCGGCTTGACCCGCATACATATGGAAGAAGATGCGGGAAAACTGATCCACGGAGAAAACCTTGGTAGCCCTGGGAAAAGCTATGTCGACTTTAATCGCACCGGCATGCCCTTGTGCGAGGTAGTCAGTGAGCCCGACCTGCGATCGCCGGAAGAAGCCAGGGCCTACCTGACCGAACTGAAAGCCATTTTAGAATATACCGAAGTCAGCGATTGCAATATGGAAGAAGGAAGCCTGCGTTGTGATGCCAACGTTTCCATTCGACCCGTTGGCCAGAAAGAGTTTGGCACCCGCACAGAATTAAAAAACCTCAATTCCTTCAAATTCGTCCAGAAGGCCATTGAATATGAGGTGGAACGACAAACCCGGATTTTGGATCAGGGTGAAACCGTAAAACAGGAAACCCGGCTTTATGATTCGGACCGGGGTGAAACCTTCTCCATGCGAAGCAAGGAAGAAGCGCACGACTATCGCTATTTCCCTGATCCCGACCTTGTCCCCATTGTCATTGATGAAGCATGGATAGAAGAAATTCGCAAAACGATCCCTGAACTTCCCGAACAAAAACGCGAGCGCTTCGTCAGCAGTTACGGAATCCCCGAATATGACGCCGGGGTTTTAACTTCCTCCAAGCCTCTGGCGGATTATTTTGAGCAATGCGCAGTCCAGTTTCCACAACCCAAAATCATCAGCAACTGGATAATGGGCGATTTGTTGCGCGAATTAAAAAAGGATAGCAGAGGCATTGAAGAGTGCCCGGTTTCACCTTCTGCGCTGGTGGACCTGCTGA
>PCTK01000057.1:2022-2884 GCA_002786505.1 Nitrospinae bacterium CG22_combo_CG10-13_8_21_14_all_47_10
TCTGGCACCATCAGCGGTAATATTGCCAAAGGGGTTTTTGAGGAAATGTATCAGACACAAAAGCCTGCTGACCGTATTGTTGAGGAAAAAGGACTGAAGCAAATCACCGACAGTTCTGCAATAGAAAAAATCGTGGACGAGGTGATTCAGGCCAACCCCAGCCAGGTTGAAGAGTTCAAAGGGGGCAAAGACAAGGTACTCGGTTTTCTGGTCGGCCAAATCATGAAGGCAAGCAAGGGTAAAGCCAATCCCGGCATGGTCAATAAGTTGCTTAAAGAAAGAATAGGATAATGCCCTCCAAAGCTGTGAAGTTGAAATCCATCGTACTGATCGCGCTATTTCTTTTAACTGGAATTCTGAGTTCGAACGGTTTTGCGGTTCCTGTGGAATCTGGCGACAAGCGCTATTTGGATAATGGCGATGGCACAATCACCGACACCAAAACCAAATTGATGTGGATGAAGGCTGATTCCTACCTTCATTCCGGCCACTGGCTCAACTGGTTTGAGGCTCATGATTATATCAAGAAACTCAACGATGAAGGTTTTGCACAATACATTGATTGGCAATTACCATCCACCAATCAGTTAAAAACCCTTTATGAACCGGATAAAATCAACGGTTTCCAGGCTGGAAGTGAAATGAGAATCCACACGGACCCTGTTTTTGAAAAAAACGGTAGCGGCTCATTGTGGTCATCAGAGGAAAACGGACGCCACAACGCATTTGGGGTGGTCTTCAATACTGGGGCCGTATTCAATAGCAACAAAAAATCAAAATCCCGGAAGGCCACCCGGGCCGTGCGAATAAATGCGAACTAACACACCTACTTTATTGAGGCAGGAAACTAAAAAATGACATC
>PCTK01000057.1:3043-3185 GCA_002786505.1 Nitrospinae bacterium CG22_combo_CG10-13_8_21_14_all_47_10
ACAATTTGACGAAGCCCTGGCAATTCTCGCCAGGAAAATCACAGACAAGCCCAAGGAAGCGACGCCCGAAATTCTTAAAGCAATTATATTAAATGAAAAGGATGAGCCTCTGGAAGCTCTGGAGGTTCTGCTGACCGGATTC
>PCTK01000057.1:3241-28690 GCA_002786505.1 Nitrospinae bacterium CG22_combo_CG10-13_8_21_14_all_47_10
ACTGGGCAACGGCCTGATCTCAGAAAAAGCCTGCATCATCGCCGCTCAGCAACACCATCAGGACCCACTGGCCCACTATGAGTTTTCCGTAACCCTGATGGCTCGAGGCAACGCCAAAGAAGCCAATAAGGAATTGGCAGAAAGTGCCCGACTAGACCCTGAAAATTCCACCTACCCCTATGAGCGTGGGATGGTTTTTAATTACCTAAACCGGAATGACGAGGCCGAAAAATCTTTCAAACAGGCATTTTCCCTCGACAAAAGCAATGTTGAGGCCGCTTACCAACTCGCTTACCTTTACGCCACCAGGAAAGACAAGGCCCAGGCAGAAACCTACATCAACCACATTTTGGACAACCACCTTGACCACCCCAAGGCAGAATCTGCAAAGCTCCTGAAAGAGTATATTTATAAAGACGCCACCGATAAATTGCCGCTGAAAGTTGTCCCGGGACAATATCATTTGAGCCGGTCAAAATCCCTTTACCAGTCCAGGCAATTCGGGTTGAGCCTCATTGAGGCGGAAACCGCCTCCCGGCTGAGCCCCAATGACCTGAGCGTCCAGGAGATTCTCGTTGGACTTCACAGTATGTTTTTGCGTCTGGATATGGCTGAAAATTCTGTCAAAACGTTCATTGAGTACGCCAAAGACGATGACAAATTCAAGAGCCGGGGATATCAGGAATTGGCAGACATAGAAGTTTTACGCGGGCATCTTGAAAAAGCCAAAAAACTCTACGAAAAAGCAAAAAACCTGGGGGATCCCAATGATATTGCCAAAGCCACTCTCGATGAGTTTCCCGCAAAAATTGAGACAATGAAACAACAACCTCTGGACCCTAATGCTTTATTCATCAGTCCGGCCAAAGCATTGAACAGAAAGGGAGAAATTTTTGCCCATTTTGGGATGTATAACCGGGCCATGGGGATTTATTCCATGGTTTTAAGAATGGAACCCACCAATCTTTCCGCCCTGCTCAATATTGCCACAGCCAATTATAAAAAAGAAAAATACAATCAAGCCATTTCTATCCTGGAAAGATTATTTGTCATCCATCCTAACCACGAGCATATCATTGCCCACCGGTTGCTTCTGGCGCGATCCTACGTCATGAAGGGAGACCTCGTGGATGGTGTCAAAAATCTTGAAATTGCGATGAAACTGAATCCTGGCATAAAAAAAGTCATCATCGAAGACCCTACTTTCGAAAAATTAAGGGCTCTTGAATCTTTCAGAACTTTAGTTCAGTAACTCCAGAATTCGACCTTATTTCAATAAAAAGTTAAGTTTGACTTTAAATTTTTGTTCCTGTCTAATGCGTACAAATATAATCTCTTTATTTTTTATAAAGATCCCATGAACCCAAGTTTCGGGGAGCCCCCACATGACCACGGCCCTGCATCCACCTAAGGATTGGAAGTTTTTCTCGATTTTCACGGCTTTTCTTGCAACATGGTTTTTCCTGCTTCAAACTCCGAAAACTTATGCCGCTGACATTTGCAAGGGTGGGCTGAAAGAACTGCAAAAAAGCCAGGCGGTCATTCAAGACAAGGGGGGAATTTGGGGGTATCTTGAACAGTCTTCCGCCCTGAAAGACCAATCTATATTGGGACTACAAATTGACGGCAAACTACAGCGCCTGATTGTTTCTTTTGAAAATCTTTGCGAGGTGGGTAAAATCCCCACCCAAAAGCTTTTTGATTTGATTTTAAATCTGATGGGTGATGCCAGAGTAATTTTCAACAAAAACGCTGACCGGCAACCCAAAGACAAGTTGCTGGAAAATTTGAATGTTTTGAATAAAAACATTGATGAACTTTTGGCTCAACTGCCCAACTAAACGATCATGGCTGAATTGAAAGAGGGGAATAAGGCTCCGGATTTTACGGCTGTTGATCAGGACGGGTCCAAAGTCAAACTCAGTTCGTTTAAAGGCGAAAAGAATGTCGTGCTTTATTTTTACCCCAAAGACATGACTCCGGGGTGCACCACTCAGGCCTGTGACTTCCGCGACCAGTATAAAAAATTCAAAAACACCGTCATTATCGGTGTGAGTATTGACTCAATGGAAAGACACAAAAAGTTCATTGAGAAATACAACCTTCCTTTCACTCTCATTGCCGATACCGATAAGAAAGTCGTGCAAAAATATGGAGTCTGGCAAGAAAAGAAACTCTATGGCAAAACTTTTATGGGGATTGTCCGAACCACTTTCATCATCGACAAAAACGGAACGATCCAGAAAATATTCCCCAAGGTCAAGGTAAAGACCCATATTGAAGACGTGCTTGCCGCATTGAAGGATGTCTAGCCTGCTCCTTACTCATTCACTCATGCAATATACGGGTTAGGGGCCATTAATTTTTCAATCTGTTGCACCGTTTTGGCAATTTTACTCGAAAGATTCAGACAGCCCGTTTTTGTAATCACCAAGTTGTCCTCAATACGAATACCGATCTTTTCGTCATAAGTCTTTCCCTTCAAGCGCAGGCGAAACTCCCCATACAGTCCGGGCTCATTACTAATCATCCAGCCCGGTTTCATGGGTTGCCGGGCATAGTTGCGGAAGGGGTCCCCATCATGTTCCTGCTCACCCATCAAGTGGCCCACCCCATGCGGCCTTTCTTTGTATTGCAATTTAAACTTCCCCCCTATCGCCTTGAAGTCCCGTTCAAGCCCCTGATTAACCTTACCCCAACACACCGTATTCAATTCCTCCATCGTCAGTCCGGCCTTGGCCTTTTTCTCCACAGCAATCTGGGCTTTCAGAACAATTTCGTAAAGAATTTTCTGCATGGGATTAAACTTTCCCGACACGGGAAACGTCCTGGTGATATCTGCATGCATGGTCATCCAGCGAACGCCGAAATCAATCAGCACCATTTCGTTATTTGAAAAATCATCATCGTTTTTTGTGTAGTGGAGAGTGGTTGCGTTGACTCCAGAAGCAACAATGGAAGGGTAGCTGAGACCAAACGGCGTATTCATCAGCATTTGGCCTTCGAGAAACCCTTGCACCTGGCACTCATTTTTAAAGTTTCTAAAATTTTTCAGCAGAGCCTTAAATCCGCCGTTAGTAATATCCTGTGCCTTTCTGGCATTGGCAATATCATATTTATCCAGCGGCAGGCGT
Organism: Nitrospinae bacterium CG22_combo_CG10-13_8_21_14_all_47_10; assembly: GCA_002786505.1. Classification (GTDB taxonomy): domain Bacteria; phylum Nitrospinota; class Nitrospinia; order Nitrospinales; family VA-1; genus LS-NOB. Next base: position 6,376 of record PCTK01000057.1, read on the forward strand.
AGTTCAAAGTGATTCGCCATGATGTTCTTCAAGGCCTTTTTCGGGGCTTTCCAGACCCTCAACCAGCCCTCAAGTTTCTTTTTGAAATCAAAATTATGGTCAGTCGTGATGCTGGTGACTTTACCCTTTCGAATTCCTTCCAGCCAGAGCGTTCCCATCGTTTTTTTCTTTTGCTTCATAAACCGTTCTTTCAAGACATCCTTGAACTCACGGATATCGCGCACGTCATGAATTCCCGTAACCGATCTCACTTCCCTCAAGCTTTGATCGTCCCCGACACCAAAACGGACTCCTTCCCAAAACTCAAGGATTCGGTCCTTGCTATCCACAAATAAAATTTCATCCGATACTTTTGAGTTTGGGTCCAGCAACAGGATTACATTATTCTGATTGATGCCGGTCAGGTACATCATTGCCGGCTCCTGATATGTGGGACAATAAGCATAGGACCAGGTCGTCTTTCCACCCGGACCATAAGGAACCCCGGTAATGGCCATGAGTTGGCCTTCCCTTTCCATCAGTTTTTTTCTTCTATCACGAAACCGCCGCTTGGAAAAAGCTCCTGCTCCCCCATCCCGGAAAATTCCGGTATAAACTTTTTTTAAAGACTTCATAAATTTTATTTTCTAAATCCTGTTTAATATTTACAAAGTACAATAGTACTATAAGCGTGGATACGACCCAACCCATTCATGATCCCCTGAGCAATATAAAATCTGGCTGGCTCCCGACTCCAGCCTTGATGCGCTCCGAGGCCTTTTAACCGCCTAGATTTTCTTTTTTAAAATACCCAACCACTCCTTGCCTTTTCTCTGCTCGGCAGACAAAGAGGTTTTAGCAAGTTGCTGGATTACAAATTTTTTTGAGAAATGCGATTCAATGTCTTCCCTTGTGGTGTTGTAAGGAGGCCCACCTTTCTTTTCCGTGTGATAAAACAAACCGATCAGCATTCCCGCGGGCTTCAACATTCGAGACACGTTCAGAACATAATCCTGCCTTTGCCGGGGAGAAATGGCACAAAAAAAAGTCTGTTCGAGCACCATGTCATAAATACCGTTGTGGGAATCATCCAGACTGAAAAAATCCTGATACAAAATCCGGCCTTTCAAGTTTCTCTTTTTAAGAGATTTTTTTAAAAAACTGACCGCCCCCTCAGAAAAATCAACTGCCGTCACCTCAAACCCGTTTTCTGCCAGGAAAACCACTTCATGCCCTCTTCCGCATCCAGGCACCAGCACTTTGCCAACAGGAAATTTCTCTTCCTGCCATAACTTGACGAAAGGGGGGGCCACCTCTCCCAGGTCCCAGCCCAAGTCATTAGATTCATAATGCCCTTGCCAGTCTTCCCGGCTGTATTCATCTTGATTCATCAAACAGAAAAATATTCAACAAGGTTTTGAATAGCCGCCTTACCCATCGCCTCAACCGCCTCCCGGGTATTGCCGCCTATATGAGGAGTCACCATCAAATTTGGAAGCTGAAGAAAGCCGATATCTGTTGGGGGCTCTTCATAAAACACATCCAGTCCCGCACCCGCAATTTCTCCTGACACCAACGCCCGGTGCAAGTCCCCCTGATGAACCACTCCGCCTCTACTGGTATTGACCAGAAACGCCGAAGATTTCATTTTTGCAAGCACCGCTTTGTCGATAAAGCTTTTGGTATCTTCGGTCAAGGGCACATGAAGCGTAACGATGTCAGACTCCTTAATGAGTTCATCAAACCCCGTTTCCACTGCACCGAACTGGCGACAGAATTCGCCGCGGTCTACAATATCCCTCACACGGATCTGGCATTGAAACGGCTGTAACAGCCGTACCAGTTCCTGCCCCACATTGCCGCATCCAATGATTCCTACGGTTTTGCCACTGAGTTCCTGTCCGCCATCGCGTTGCCAAAACCCACTTTTTAATTTTTCCGATAACATATTGTGGCAGAGTCCGATCATAAATCCCAATGTAAGTTCGGCCACAGACCTCCTGTTCGTGCCAAAGGTCACTCGCAAGTCGATGCCAGCACGGCGCAGGGCCTCCTGGTCCACGTTGTCCATCCCCACGCCATATTTCGAGATCATTCTTAATTTAGGCAGGGAACGGATCAACTCGGCATTGATTTGGTCTCTCCCTATCAATGCGGCGTCAGCATCCGCCAGAAAATCAACCAACTCGGGTACCGAAAGGTATCTGTCTTGATCGTTGAAAACCGCATTGGGGAAGTACTGCGATAACTCAACCCTCAGTGAAGATGTTTTACAAAAGGCTGGAGGGGTGACAGCTACCTTTGGTGCGTCCATCGTTCAGCCCAAAATCTGGGTCACAATCGAAGCACCAGCGGTATAGGTGCCAATTGCGGAGCCCAGACTGGAAAAAAAGAAAATCAAAAACAACCGGGCAACGCGGTTTTTCCACCACATGGAATAAACGGCAATATCTTCGCGCAAGGTTTCAAAGTCACTTACTTTAGGTTTGCGCATGTAGGACTCCACCAGGCCCACGACCATTCCTGCTCCAATAGTGGGATTCAATGATGTCAAAGGGGCGGCGAAAAACCCGGTGATAATAGAGACAGGGTGTCCAAAAGCAATCAGGGTTCCCAGCGCGCAGAACCCCCCGTTGAACAAAATCCAGGTCATTACCAACTGTTGCCCCAACTCGGGAGACTGGTAGTAACCAACTCCAAACATTGCCAGAATAAATACGCAAATACCCCAACCGATAAAATAACCAACCCGGCCTGGAGGCGGCTTTTGATCCAACATTTCCAACTGCGCTGAGTCTGGAGGAGATGCCATGGTCGGGAGCATGCCAATCAAATGTCCGGCCCCAACCAGTGCCAGGATTTTTTTAGGGCCACCCGGTTCATGGGCAATCTGCGCCAAACGCCCCACCATGTATTGATCTCTCTCATCAATCAGCACTCTTTTGATCTCCGGCAACTCCTCGCCAAATTCGCTCACCACCGAATGCAATAAATCTCCCTCCTTGAGGTCTTCAATCTGCTGTTCGCTTATCTCTTCGCCGACAAACACTCCGGCAATAAGTCCCCCTACAATTTTTAATTTTTGCCAGAACGATACTTCGGTAACTAACCGGTGCAGGGTGGTGGATATATTACGGTCAATAACCTCCAGCCGGATATTATTGGCGTGCGCAAGTTCAACGGCCCGAATCATTTCCTGACCTGCCTCCACACCAATTCGCTGGGCCAGACGTTTTTGATAGGCGGTCAAGGCGAGGTTGATCAGCAGGAGCCCGGCTTTCTTTTTGCGGAAAACCTCGTAGATGTCGAGATTCTTCCACCAAGTCTGGTTGGTGAGATTTTCCAGGCGCGGAGGACACAATTCCACCGCGACACAGTCGTAACCACCATTCTGAATATGCTCCTCGACCATATCCACACTTAACTGGGAGACATGCGCCGTCCCCATCAAAGTTACTTCCGCAGAACCGAGGTGAAGGACTTTTATAACATCTTCTTGCTTTTCCACAGTATCCCTTCCTGAATAGCAGAGAGCTTACAAAAACAAATCGCTGGACACATGCATGCAGTAAAATTTTAATTGAGTTAAAATGAGGGAGACCGTATCGGCGGACAGGATTACCCTATTGAGTCATGAGACTCATAATTTAACATAAACCCCCTTAGTATTGAATCGGTCTTTTCCATGCAACCTTTTAAACTTACATCCGACTACGAACCTGCCGGAGACCAGCCCTCTGCCATAGAAAATCTGGTGCAGGGCCTGAATTCCAACCCCAGCACACAGACTCTTCTCGGAGTAACGGGGTCTGGAAAAACCTACACCATTGCCAATGTCATCGAACGGGTGCAAAAACCAACTCTGGTGCTTGCTCACAATAAAACCCTTGCGGCTCAACTTTACAATGAGTTTAAAACGTTTTTTCCAGATAACGCCGTAGGATATTTTGTCAGCTATTACGATTATTACCAACCCGAAGCCTATCTGGCGCAAACCGATACTTACATTGAAAAAGATGCCTCCATCAATGACGAGATCGATAAAATGCGGCATTCGGCCACCCACGCCCTGTTTGAGCGCCGGGATGTAATCATAGTCGCCAGCGTTTCCTGCATTTATGGCCTGGGCTCACCGGAAGCCTACCATGGCATGCTTCTATTTTTGGAAAGAGGTAAAACCCTGGAGAGGGATCAGGCCCTGCAGAAACTCGTGGAAATCCAATATAAAAGAAACGATGTGGATTTTCAACGGGGCACATTCCGTGTACGTGGCGATGTTCTGGAAATCCTGCCGGTCTACGAAAGAAATGAAGCCCTTCGGGTCGAATTTTTCGGTGACGAAATAGACCGGATTTCGGCTTTTGATCCCCTCACCCGCCAAACCATCCGGGAGTTGGACCGCATCGCCATCTATCCGGCAAGCCATTATGTAACACCGAAGGCACACCTGGAAAAAGCCATGGAAAACATCCGGCAGGAACTGATTGAACGGGTGGCCTATTTTGAAAGTCAGAATCTTCTTATCGAAGCGCAGAGAATTGACCAGAGGACCCTGTTTGACCTAGAGATGATTAAGGAAGTCGGTTACTGCCAAGGCATCGAAAATTATTCCCGCCACCTCATGGCCAGGCCAGCAGGCGAACCGCCGCCGACTTTACTGGATTATTTCCCCGAAGATTCGCTTTTCATTATTGATGAGAGCCACGTCACCCTGCCGCAATTACAGGGCATGTACAAGGGAGACCGTTCCCGCAAAGAGACCCTGATTCGATATGGTTTCCGCCTGCCCTCCGCCTTTGACAACCGGCCTCTTAAGTTTGAGGAGTTTGAACAGCATGTGCGCAACATCATTTATGTTTCCGCCACCCCCTGCCCTTATGAATTGGAAAAATCATCAAACCGCCCTGTGGAGTTGATCGTGAGGCCAACGGGACTGGTCGACCCGGAAATTGAGATCAAACCCGTGGCCAGTCAGGTCGACGATTTATATGACCAAATTCGTTCCCGAGCGAAAAAAAATCAACGCTGTTTGATCACAACTCTGACCAAAAGATTTTCTGAGGATTTGGCCGAACATTATTCCGAACTCGGCTTGAAGGTCAAATACCTGCATTCCGACATCGTGACTCTGGAGCGAACCCAGATAATTCGAGAACTCCGGCTGGGAGAATTCGATGCATTAATAGGTATCAATTTACTACGGGAGGGACTTGATATTCCCGAGGTTTCCCTGGTGGCTATACTGGATGCGGACAAAGAAGGTTTTCTGCGCTCCACCACATCCCTGATCCAGACCGCCGGAAGAGCCGCTAGAAATATTTCCGGGAAAGTTATCTTTTACGCGGACCACATCACCCGATCCATGCAAGCCGCCATTGATGAAATGAGCCGTAGAAGGGAAATCCAGCTTGCCTATAACCGTGAGCACAACATCACCCCTCGCTCCATTCAAAGAGCTATTGAAGCCTCCATGGAATATTCAAAAACTCCAGAGTTTGCGCTCGAGGTGATGGAAGAAGAGGAAACCTACGAGTCGGGAAAACCGGTTCTGGAGTTGATTGCGGAACTGGAAAAAAGGATGTTCTCTTTAGCAAAGGATATGAAGTTTGAAAAAGCGGCTGAACTCCGCGACCGGATCAAACACCTGCGGGAAAAGGACCTGAATATTATTTTATAAAATATTTATCTTGGTAATTCCCTGTGTTCCATAGATCTTAGGGTGATGAATTTGGATATCGACCCTTCTGACTCGGGGAGAAGGTCCTGCCATTTAATGCCAGTCACAAAGGGGGCCGAACTGCTTTTAGGGTTCTTTCTCAAATTTCTTACAGTTGCCTTTTGCAGGTTAAGGCTACCGCCGCCAGGAAGTTCCGCCATAACATTTAACAGGTTTTGTTTACTTACCTGCTTGCGATGACTGAGCAATGCCCCCCCGGAACTGATATCTCTTATAATCCCAGAGTCCTCAAACTTTTTATCCCCCTCCTCAAAAAAAAATGTGACCGGAATATTCGTATGAAATCGTTCAAACCTCCTGAGGTTGTGCAGATCAAAAGTGCGAGGATATTCAATGACCAAAAGAGAAATTGCCTGAGCCAGAGCATAACTGGCAGATGACTTGAAGTTGACAAACAATCCGTCCTTGATGAAATGGATTTTCACCCCGGTTTGGGGAGCAACCCGGTAGGCTTCTGCCCCAATCCTGGGCAAATCAGTAATCACATATTGCCCCTTCAACCACCCCCTGATGCAAACGGTAAAAACCTCGCCGCGAATGGTGGCGGTCACTTTTTGTCCCATAACAAAAGGGATTTCATCTGTTTTTATAGCCATTTAATTGAACAACCTCTAATGAATTATAACCTGCCAAAACCCGATTATTTCAACCCTTTCCTTATCGGAAAAAACACAAACTAAACAACCGCATATTCAAGAAAAAAAACACGCCTGTCTCAGGCACAGGCTCCATGGTCCGGTTTCTCATTGGTTATGATGACTGACCAGAGGACGCGGGTGAATGTGGATAGAGTTCGAAATATTTCTTGAAGACTTTCCTGGCAATGGGTGCGGCTATGGACCCACCATGCCCGCCATGCTCAATAATAATGGCCACGGCAATTTCAGGCTTTTCATAAGGAGCAAAAGCAACAAACCAGGCATGATCTCGATATTTTACAGGGATGTCCTCCTCTTTCTCCAATTCTTCATTGGATTTCATTCGTACAACCTGGGCCGTTCCGGTTTTTCCAGAAACAATTATATTTTTCAACCGGGATCCTTTTCCTGTCCCCCTCGGGCCATTGACAACATCACGCAAAGCTTTTCGAACCTGTTCAAGGTTATCCGGGTCTATTCGCACCTGATTGACGATATTCGGAAAAAACTCTTTCTGGATCCTTCCTCCAGGCTCCTCAATACGTTTCACAAGATAAGGTTTGAGCAGAATACCACCATTGGCCACGGCCGCCATCATGCTTACTTGTTGTATTGGAGTCACCAGGTTATAGCCCTGACCAATAGACGCAGAAATGGTTTCACCCAGTAGCCAGGGTTCCTTCTTATTCAAAAGTTTCCACTGAGTGGTGGGAACTAACCCTCTTTTCTCTTGATCCAAACCTAAATGAGTGAGACTGCCCAACCCAAAACGTTTTGCGTATTTCGCAATCGTATCTATGCCCAGCCGATGACCAATGGTATAAAAATAAACATCACAGGACTCCACCAGCGCGTCGTGCAAATTCACCAAACCGTGGCCGTTTTTTTTCCAGCACCTGTAAAAACCTCGTCCTAATTTGAAATGTCCTGGGCAAAAGATGGATGTATCCGGCTTAATCACTCCCTCTTCAAGGCCTGCAAGCGCTGTTATGATTTTGTAAGTAGAACCCGGAGGATACTGGCCATGAATAGCTCTGTTCTGTAACGGGTGCCACTCATCAGCCACCAATGTATTCCAACTCCCTGGAGTGATGCCCGCCGCAAACTTATTGGGGTCGTAGGACGGACTGCTGGTCATTGCGATGATCTCTCCGGTCTGCACCTTCATCAACACCACGGAACCAGTCATATTCTGATCCATTTTGCCAGCCATGATTTTTTCCAATTCTTGCTGAATCCTAACGTCCAAAGTAAGAATCAGATTATTTCCGCTTTCGGGAGGTAGTTTACGCAGTGCTTTAAGCTCTCTGCCGGAAACATCCACCTCAACCTCCTTGTAACCTTTTTCTCCCCGCAAAACAGGTTCATATATATTTTCCAAGCCATTTTTTCCAACAAAATCTCCTTGTTTATAACTGGGGTCGTTCTGGCTTTCCAGGCTTGCCTTGGAAATCTCTCCCAAATAGCCCAGCGTGTGGGATGCCAGGTTATTGAACACATAATTCCTTAAGGGTTCAGCCTTAATGTGTATTCCGGGAAGGCTCATATTATTCTCTTCTACAAAAGCGACCTCTTCCCGCAAAATATCCCCTTTAATCAAAACTTCCGTGAAGGATTTGCTCCGAGCCATTTCCTTTTTCAACTTTTCACGGTCAAAGGAAATTTTTTGAGACAGTTTATCCAGGGAGGAATCCAGGTCGTCCACATCTTCAGGAGTTAAGTACAAATTGAATGAAGGCCGAATACTAACTAATGTTTCCCCATTCCGGTCCTTAATCATCCCGCGGTTTGCCGGAAGCGTCACCATTCGAACCCGGTTGTTTTCTGAAAGCCCTGTCAGGTACTGCCATTTTAAAATCTGCAAATACCAGACACGCATCCAGAGACACAGAAATGAAATCACAGCAAGGATGGCGAAGATACGTATCTTCTTTTTAATCACATCATTGGTTTCGGTGCCATGACGAAACAAGGTCATCTTCTCATTCCCATATGAGGATTGGACATTTTCAGTTGCAACCAACCATCAATTTTATCCAATACCACAAACATGAAGGGTCCTGTTAATGCGTTGTAAATACTGTAAACCGGTAACGACTGGTATAAAAAACTGGGAGCGACCTCTCCTTTTAAGACAATTTCCATGGAGAAATAGAATACCAGACCATCAAAAATAGAGGAACAAATTAGAAATATCCCTATAGGTACCACACCTTCAACATAAAACTTACCCTTAAGCGTAGAAAAGACATAAGCAATCAGGCCCTTTGAGAGCGTGTTCACTCCCAGCAATCCCCCCGAAAGACTATCCTGGACAAGCCCCAGAGCAATCCCCGTCCCAATGCCTCCCGTCCGGGAATATCGAATTCCACAATAGACCACCCATACCAGAATCAGATCAGGGGTGACACCGCCAAATGAAAAAAGTTCCAGCCAGGTAGTCTGGGCGGAAAATAAAAAAACGGCAATCAATACCTGGGAAAAATAAAACATAAAAAACCTAGGGTAAAAGAACAAGCACCTCTTCCAGGCGCGACAAATCCGCGCTGGGAGTTAAAGTAATTTCCTGAAACAACCCTTGTTTTTTTCTGGACACCTGGGAGACTTTACCTATAACCAGCCCCTTCGGAAAAATCCCCCCAAGCCCTGAAGAAAGTACAGAGTCTCCTACCTTGACATCCGCGGTATTGGGAACAAATTTCATTTGGCATTCATCTTCTCCCATGCCAACAACAACTCCAGACACTCGGCTATTCTGAAACAGGGCATCCACCGCGCTACGACCATCAACAATCAAAAGCACCTTAGAAGTGTTGAGACCCACATTAATAACCTGCCCGATCACACCGGCGGCAGTTATCACCGCCAAGTGATCCCGTAGTCCACTTTGCGTCCCCTTGTTAATAATCACCACCTTTGACCATTGGGTGGCAGTTCTGCCAATGACCGACGCTACCACAACATTTTTCTCCCAATCGTCCTGATGGGCCATGAGTATGGCCAGACGCTTTTGGCTGGAGAGATGTTCCGTGAGTTGGTTTTTTTCACTTATAAGCCGCTGGATCTCCAACTTTAGCCGATCATTTTCCCTTGCCACATCGACCAGAAAAAAATAATGGGTGATGCTATCGGAAACAGACTGAATGGCTTGAGTAAAAAAACTTTGGAATGGAGAAAGGATGACCCCCGCTATGGAGTCAAGAAAAGTGGCGCCCTTTTCCTGCTTGACGTTCAAAGTCATCAACGACAAGGAAAACAGCAGAATAGCAGAGACTAGTACAATATTTTTTTTATTTCCCTTTTTGGGCACCGCTAGAGGGCAACCTTTCTCAGCAGTTTCGGATCGCTCAGAACTTTTCCGGCTCCCAATGCAACAGCGGAAAGAGGGTCAACAGCAAGGGTTATAGGCAGACCAGTTGCTTCTTTAAGAAGGATGTCCAATCCTTTGATAAGCGAACCTCCGCCAGCCACCACTACCCCCTTGTCCACGATATCAGCGGCGAGTTCAGGAGGTGTGCGTTCCAGAGCAATCTTTACCGCTTCGACAATAGTTCCGAAGGTTTCTGTTAATGCCTCACGGACTTCTTCATCCGAGATGATCAGGGTTTTAGGAATTCCCGCAACAAGATCTCTCCCTTTAACCTCCATGGTCATTCTTTTTTTCAAGGGATACGCAGACCCAATTTGAATTTTAACCTCTTCGGCGGTCCGCTCACCAATCAAAAGATTATATTTCTTTTTGACATAATTAACGATGGCTTCATCCATTTCATCCCCGGCAATTCGAACCGATTTGCTATAGACAATACCAGACATGGAAATAATCGCCACCTCGGTAGTCCCACCTCCAATATCAATGATCATGTTACCCGTGGGTTCCTGTACCGGGAGGTCCACCCCAATAGCGGCCGCCATGGGCTCCTCTATCAGGAATACTTCGCGTGCGCCGGCCGATTCTGCGGAATCCCGCACAGCCCGTTTTTCTACCTGGGTGATGCCAGAGGGAACGGCAATGACAACCCGGGGACGCACCAATGTTTTGCGATTATTATGAACCTTGCGGATGAAATTGCTGATCATCTTTTCAGTAACTTCAAAGTGAGCGATCACCCCATCCTTCATCGGACGAATCGCTGTAATGCTACCGGGAGCGCGACCCAACATTTGTTTAGCCTCTTCCCCAACCGCCATCACCTCTTTGGTGTTGCTGTTTATCGCCACCACTGAGGGTTCACGCAAAACAATTCCCTGGCCCTTCACGTGTACCAGAGTATTTGCCGTTCCCAAGTCTATCGCCAAATCGTTGGAGAATAAATCCCAGAAAAAATTAAACACTCATATCCCCTCTCACGGATTCCATAAATTACGTAACCTCTTGTTTTTCTTCAAGTTTCTTTATAACAAGGGGCTGTATAAAATGCAAGATAAATCCCGGTACACGATCACCTCATCCTGGCCAGTTAAACGCAATGGGGCATGTTAATCAGAGGGCTTCGCTAGGATTCGTTACCCACTCATTAATAATGCCTTGCGATTCTCGTGGGCGTTTTATAGTATAGGTGCCTTCTTTAACCAAGAACCGAGAGAAACATCTATGCTGAGTACGATTCGAGAACATGCTGACTCCTGGATGATTAAAGCCATTCTGTGGCTGATCATTCTGGCCTTTGTGGGAACTATTTTCTATTCATGGGGCATGGGAGGTGCTTCCAGTTCGGGAGGAGGAGTCATTGCAACCGTACAAGGAGAAAAAATTTTCCAGGGCGAGTATGAGCGCACCTTTAATAATCTTGTGGAATTTTACCGGCAACAATTCAAAAACCAGTTTTCAGACGAGATGATCAAAAAACTCGATTTGAAAACACAGGCCCTGGATGCTTTAATCCAGAAAAAATTATTACTGCAAGAAGCCGCAAAACAGAATTTGAGAATAAGTGATGCGGAACTAATTTCCCATATCCAGAACTTGCAGGTATTTCAAAGTGACAAAAAGTTCAGCGAAAAAGCCTATCGGGATTATCTTCAGTTTCAAAGAGTCACTCCTGGGGAGTTTGAAGACAATCAGCGCGAGAATCTGATTTTAAACAAGTTGGAAAAATTGTTTGAAACCAGTTCTAAAGTTTCACAAAGTGAAATCCTTGATGCCTTTAAAAACGAAGAAGAGAAAGCCAAGCTGGATTACGTGAGATTTAACAGCGACCACTTCCAGGTTGAAAAAACTTTTACGGAACAAGAAGTGAATGATTTTTTTCAAGCCAACAAAAAGCAATTTGAGATATCGCCGCAAATCCGGGTCGAATATATAAAAATTGAGCCCAAGACCTACCTTGCCGAAATTGAGCCCAGGGATGAAGATATAGAAGACTATTACCAGACCAAAATCGTGGATTTTCGCGTTAAAAAAATGTATCGTGCCAGCCATATACTTGCGCACATAAAATCATCTGAAATTGAAGGAGATGCTTCTGCCGAAGAAAAGCAGAAACAGGCTGAAGAAAAAGCAAAAACCCGTGCCACAGAACTTCTGAAAAAAATAAGGGCAGGAGCTGACTTCGGGGAAGTTGCAAAAAAACATTCCGATGATCCCGGCTCTGGTGCCCAGGGAGGGAGCCTGGGAGAGTTCCCAAAAGGAACCATGGTCTCTGCTTTTGAGTCCGCCTTGGACAAGTTGAAGGTTGGTGAAATCAGTGAACCCGTTTTAACTCCTTTCGGTTACCACATCATCAAACTGGAAGACAGCAAAGAGGAACGGATTAAACCCCTTGCGGAGGTGCGGGAAGAAGTCATTCAATCGCTGAAACAAATCAAAGCACAACAAAGAGCCAGAAGGACAGCAAAACGAATTAATCAGGAGGCGGAAAAAGATGGCAACCTGAAATCAGCCGCTGAAAAAAACCAGGTTCAGACCACCATCACCGGTTTTTTCTCAAGAGAAAACCACAATCTTCCAGAAATTGGAGACCAACCGCAATTCTTTAACACGGCCTTCAGCCTGGAGGAAAACAGGGTCAGCCAACCTATTCATACCCAGGAAGCATCTTTCATTTTAAAACTGGCTGGAAAAAAAGAGGCCTATATTCCAGAATTGGCCGAAGTCAGAAAACGTGTGGAAGAAACTCTGGTTGCACGCGTAAATGAGGAACTAACCTCATCCAGGTTCAAGGAACTGGAACAAAAGCTTGCAAAGGAAAAGGACCTGGAAAAAATCATTAAGGGGATGGATTTGAATGTCCGCCATACCCCATTCTTCAGCATGGAAGACTCTATTCCGGGGATTGGAAATATCAAAGAAATTAAGGAAAAAACTTTCGCTATGAATGTGGGCGATACCTCTTCCGCAAAAGTGAAAAACCGTTTCTACCTGTTTAAACGAGTGGGAAAAGAAGCCGCTGGCGAACCCGACAAAGAACAATCTCAAAAAATTATCAAACGGATCAAACAGGAAAAAAACCGCCAAATATTTCAGGAGTGGGTAGAAAACCTGAAAGGCCGGGCAGAAATCTTGATCGACAAAACCTTGTTGTGATTCCAGTCTACAAAAATTCTTTACAACCCGATAAACAAGTTTAACTTTGAGTTCAGAGTGTTTTTTGGTACAGGTTGTGAATTTTGAGAATTTTATTGGTCAATGATTCAATATCCTCAGCAATGACCCGAATCATTTCTTCCTTTCTTATTCCCCCCAGATCGTAAATGATATCCGGCACCGAGCCATAATCCATAATTGCTTTTTGAGTACCCCATTCCAGGGAAGATCCCTCACGAACCCTTACATTCCTGGGTTCATCTGCCCTGTCAAAAGAAGCGATACGGAACCGGAGACGTTGACATATTTTCAACAATGTGTCCGTATATTTGATATTCATGACGGCGCGCTTTCCAGGGTCATAACGCATGACCGTTAAAACAATATTTGCGACATGGCGGGAACCGCCAAACTCAGGCTCAGCACCGGTGAAAATATCATCCCCGTTTTTGACAATGCGCCCTGGAATGGCGAGGACATCCTCATGATTTTTAGCATTTTTCAATGCCAACCCGATATTCGTTTGGACCTCGGGAACCAATGAACCGATTCTTTCTTTTCGAAATAACCGGAGCGCCCGATTCAATCCGTCCATAACCTGGGCTTTTTCACTTTCCCTGTACAGTGAGGATAATGGGTCGACACTGGGCTTTCCATTCCCGGAAATCACTTCGCCAAGAATAGCCCGTCCAATAAAGGCCTTGGCTTCCTGGACTGCAGGCAAGGTCTGTAACCCGGAAGCCAGGCCTGCGGTAATCGCCGATGAAAAAACACAGCCTGTTCCATGAGGGTCCGACTCCGATAAGCGCTCTGAGGTTAAAACCTGTAAACCATTATTATCCAGAAAAAGGTCTTCCGGTTTCCCTTTCAGGTGTCCGCCCGTCAACACCACTGCCCGAACTCCCAATTTAAGGATTTTGCGTGCCGCACGTTTCATATCGGAGAGTTGGCGAATTTTTACCCCAGATAGTATTTCAGCCTCTCTGATATTCGGAGTCACAAGATGTGCCAAAGGGAGCAAGCGTTCCTTCATCATCTCCACTCCCTCTGCGGTGAGCAGTCTTTTCCCTGAAGAAGAGAAAATAACAGGATCAACAACCAGGTTTTTAACCCGGTAGCGTTTTAGCAGGGAAGCGATGCGGTCAACGATTTGCTCATTACCCAACATGCCTGTTTTTACAGCCTGGCATTTACCATCCTCAAAAATAGATTTTAACTGGCTCTCTACAACGCCAACCGGCAAATCATCCACAGCCTGAACTCCCAGGGTATTCTGGGAGGTAACCGAGGTGATTACTGTTTTGCCAAATACCCCAAAGGCAGAAAATGTTTTAAGGTCCGCTTGAATGCCAGCCCCACCTCCGGAATCCGACCCGGCTATCGTCAAAGCCACTACAGTTTTATCAGGCATAAATAAATCTCTTGAATGTAAGAAAATAAGGAAGGTTTAATGTAACAGACCGTCTTGAAACCTGGCAATAAAATATTGGGAATCTTCAGGCAACCGTTACAGATTTGGCAAGGGATCGGGGTTTATCGATATTACGCTTCAGCGAGGTAGCCGTAAAATATGCAAACAACTGCCCAATGACTAATTGAATCAAGGGAGCTGTCAAAGGTGGCACTTTGGGAAGAATCAGTTCTTCGCTATACAATGCTCCATTTTTTCCCTGCTCGGTGAAATGTATTCCCAGAACAAAACCAGACCGGGCGCGAATTTCCTCTATGCTGTGCAGGGTAGCTTCATAAAGCGATTTATCCTCAGGGGGCGGGACAAACACTATTGAAGACACATCATCATCAATCATAGCCAGTGTTCCGTGCTTTAAAAATCCGCCGGGCATTCCTTCTGCATGGACGTAGGCAACCTCTTTCATTTTCAAAGCCGCTTCCAAGGCAATGGGATAATAAACTCCCCGCCCAAGATACAGCCAATTACGGGTCCCAGAATATTTATGGGCCAGACGATGAATAAAACCAGACCGTTCATTCAAAATTCCCTGAATAATTTCGGGAAGCTCCTGTAAAGCCCGCATATGCTGGTTATAGGTTTTTCGAGTGATCGCCTTCTTTTTCAAGGCAAGCTTCATGGCCAGCACGGTAAGTATCACCATTTGCGACACGGCGGCCTTGGTACTGATCACGCAGATTTCGGGCCCTGAGCCCTGAAGGACCACCTTATCAACCAACCGGGCAATGGAAGAACCCATGACATTGACAACAGCCGCTGTCCGGGCTCCTTTGGACTTCGCATATTTCAAGGCCGAAAGAGTATCAAAGGTCTCGCCTGATTGCGAAGCGGAAAAAACCAGGGACTGCTTGTTTAAATTGGTCAACACCCTGAACTCATCGGAACTGATAGAGGGATAAAACTCCTGGGCTATCTGCGAAAAAACATATTTGGCATATTTGGCAACGTAAAAAGTAGTTCCCACTCCCAGCAAATAAGAGTTCTTGGATTTTGCAAACAACTCAACTATCTCATCCAGCCCTGAGGCTTCCAGATCCAACGCATTGGAAATAGTTTGAGGTTGTTCATAAATTTCCTTGAGCATGTAGTGGGGATAACCTCCTTTTCTAGAGGTCTCGCTGTCCCATTCAATTTTAGTAATGGGTTTGGTGATTTCCTCCCTGCTCAAAAGATTTTTCACGACATACGTGTCCCTGGAAAGTATGGCATATTCCCCATCATCCAGAATCACGGCATTTTTGGTATGATCAATGAAGGCGCTGAAGTCGGAACCTACAAATTTAATTTCATCGCCTATCCCCAGCATCAGCGGTGATTCCCTTCTCGCGCAAAAAATCTGTCCAGGAAGATGGGAGGAAATAAACGCAATCGCATAGGTTCCTTCAATGAGGTTCAGCACCTTCACAAAAGCCTTTTCAATATCACGGCTACTTTTGTAAAATTTCTCCAGGAGGTGAGCAAGGACTTCGGTATCAGTTTCGGAAGAAAACTTAAAACCTTCCTTTTGCAGTTGATCTCTCAAAGGACGAAAATTGGAAATGATCCCATTGTGGACCACAGCAAAATTCCCATCGTTTGAAGCGAAGGGGTGGGTATTATTCTGCGTTACTTTTCCGTGCGTAGCCCAGCGGGTATGGGCGATACCAATATTACTCTGTAATTGAAGAACATTGTGTTTGCGATAAACATCTTCCACACCACCAACATCCTTTTTGAGGATGAGGCGCGTTTTGTTCATCAAAGCCACGCCACAAGAATCATAACCCCTGTATTCCAGATTCCTGATTCCTTCAAAAAGAAGCTCAGATATATTTTTTAATCCAACAGCCCCGTTGATTCCACACATACTTATTTCGACCTGTTATTTATGTTTTACGGAGTAACATGCAGGAAGGACTTTGCCAGGCGCAACAATCGTTCCGGGTTGAATGGTATTCCCGGCCCCGACAACAACCCCATCGCCGAGAAAAGCACCCAGTTTTTTCATTCCCGTTGCCATGGGCCGCTTCCCGTTTTTCACAGAAATCGGTTTCCAGTCTATGTCCCGGTTCACAGTCATGCACCCTGCCCCCATATCCACATTTTCACCCAGCACACTGTCGCCGACAAAAGAAAGCCTGCCTATCTGGGAATTATCCATCACTACACAGTTTTTTAATTCAACGCCACTGCCCACCGAACAATTTTTGCCAACAGAGGTATAGCTCCTGACAAGAGAGTTGTTGCCGATATAGCTTTTCTCTCCGATACAACAAGGCCCTTCCAGCACAGCACCCGATTTGATAATTGCCCCCGCCTCGATGCGGACAATCCCTTGCAGGGTCACATTGGCTTCCAGCGTTGCGTCTTTGGCAATGGAGGTCTCCTTCCAGGAATCCATGATCATCTTATTCGCCGTCAAAATTTCCCACGGATAAACGACATCCAACCATTCATCTTCCCACATGGAGGCACGCAGTCCCTCCCCCGCAACCACTTTTTTCAACGCTTTCTCCATGGAGTTTCCTGAAGATTCCAACAATTTGAAAAAGGAGGCCGGCAATATGAATACCCCGGACAAAACATAATTCCCCAGGTTATTACCTTTGGGTTTTTCAACAATTTTTGTGATTTCCATACGCGCATTCAGGAAAACATTGCCAAACATCTGGTTCGAGGGCGGCAAACATATAGAAGCCACCGGACATTTAAATGAATGAAAAGATTGCTGGATTTTG
This sequence comes from Nitrospinae bacterium CG22_combo_CG10-13_8_21_14_all_47_10, assembly GCA_002786505.1. GTDB lineage: Bacteria > Nitrospinota > Nitrospinia > Nitrospinales > VA-1 > LS-NOB. The sequence continues at coordinate 23,444 of PCTK01000057.1, forward strand.
CTGAAGATATTATCCGCAGTCAGGATATCCCCGTAAGCAAGCAGGAAAAACTCACCTGGAAGAATTTTATTTTTAACCTGCAGAACCGCATGCCCGATTCCCAGCTTGCGCTTTTGCTCCACGTGATGCAAATTCAACCCATTATGATCCTGTTGCTGAAGTTGTTCGATCAGCTTTTCCCTTTTGTGCCCCGCCACCACAAAGATGTCATTGATGCCCGCGCTTTTAAGCAAACCAAAGGTATTGTCCAGTAAAGTACGCCCTGCAACTCCAATCATGGAGATGGGCCGGGTTTCTGAAAATGGACTGAGGTGAGCGCCTTCACCTGCGGAAAGGATTATGGCTTTCATTTGAGAAAATCCTGATTGGGAAGGATAAAGTCAGCGACGAAGGTTAGCGATGATCCACCAGTAATCTCTCCGCCCGGTTCAAATCGTCTGGAGAATTGATTCCCAGTATCTCGTCGGCATCCTGAGTCTGAGTTGCCTGGACAGGATACCCTTTTCGCACCAAATATTCTATCGTATCGGTCAAATAGTATTCCTTCTGAGCATTATCGGGGCTAATATGCTCTAAAGCTTTAAAAAACAAAGCACTGTCAAAACAATATACTCCGGAGTTAAATTCGTCAACTTTTTTCTCAACCTCCAACGCATCCTTGAGTTCGACGATTTTTAATATAGAACCTTTTTCATCACGAATGATCCGGCCAAAATCATGGCATTCGCTACTTTTAAGGGTCAACACCGTACATTTTGCCCCACTCGCTTTATGCCCGGCAACCATTTTCAGCAGGGTATTAGGCCTGATCAAGGGCATGTCCCCACATAACACTAAAACCAACCCGTCAAAGTTTTCCAGTTTAGCCTTGGCTTGTTGCGCGGCATGGCCGGTCCCCAACTGCTCTTTCTGAACCACGAACTCAACCTCCCGATCAGAAAAGGCTTCACGCACCTGGTCCGCCTGATGCCCCACCACGACTATTGTCCTGACGGGGTTCAATCGAGAGGAAAGGTCAAGTACATAATGAAGAAGAGGATGGCCTGCAACGGGGAGGAGAACTTTGGCAAGAGAAGACCGCATGCGGGTTCCCTTGCCCGCCGCTAAAATGATGACCGCTAGGTCTTGTTGTCGCATTTAATTTTATATTCGGCGATTTTTTTTCTTAACGTATTGCGATTGATTCCCAGAATATTTGCCGCCTTGGTCTGATTGCCGTCAGTTTCCTTCAGAACAATTTCAACAAGCGGTTTTTCAATGCCCCCCATGATAAGTTCGTGGAGATGGCCGTTGTTTTTTTCATCCATCGCACTGACATATTGACGGATGGATTTATCCAGCCATTTTTCTAAAAAAGTTGTGACTTGTTTTTGGGTTTTTTTCATTGCAGGGGGGTTCATATTTACTTAGATATTGAAAATTGTGACGTCCTCCCCAGGGTCGCAAGTGGCTGAATGCGGCGATAGTAACAAACTCATTGCATGCGGTCAAGCACGGACTCGCAGACTATTTAAAACCATGCAATTACAAGTTGATTCCTCTCCAATGCATGGTCTAAGATGAAGAGGAAATTATCTAAAAACTTTTCCATACAGTTTTCTCTCCATGAAAATCGCCTGTGTCACATTAGGGTGCAGAACCAACCAGCACGATACTGCGGAAATGCAGACCCTGCTTGAGCAGGAGGGTTTCTCTATCGTTAACGGTAAAGAAAAAGCCGATGCTTATGTCATTAATACTTGTACAGTGACACAACGAAGCGATTATAGTTCACGCCTTGCTGTTAAAAAATCCCTGGCGATCAACCCTGAAGCCCTCGTTGTGTTTACAGGATGCTATGCGCAGTTGAATCCCCAGGAAGTTTCCCAAATACAAGGTCTGGACGTTGTTCTTGGCAATGCAGATAAACTTGAAATCGCTAACCTTATAAAAAAGAAACTTTTAAACCCCAGCCTGCCTTGGGGAAAAGGTGCGGACACCGAAATCATCATGTCCGATATCCATAAAAAGCGAATATTTCGGACCATCCCCGTGCAAAACTTTCAGGGCATGACTAAAGCCTTCATCAAAGTCCAAACCGGCTGTGATGAAAAATGTTCATTCTGCACCGTTGTTAAAGCGCGGGGTAAGTCAATCAGCGATACACGGGAAAATATTTTATACAATGTCCAACAATCCATTGATTCCGGGTTTAAGGAGGTCACCCTCACCGGAATCAACTTGGGTACCTGGGGCATGGATCGAAGTGAAACTTTCTCCTCCCTGGTTCGCGATATTGTTAAACTTTCGGGAGATTTTCGGGTTCGATTGAGTTCGATCAATCCAATGGAAATCGACAACGACCTTATACGGCTCATATCCGAAACTGAAAACCTCTGTTCGCACCTGCATATTCCCATGCAAAGCGGTGATGATGCAATCTTGAAATCCATGCGCAGAAATTATAACCGCCAACAATATCTGGAAGTCGTTCACCGGGCAGTTAACGCCATTCCCGGACTGGGGCTGGGAGCAGATGTTATCGTTGGCTTCCCCGGAGAAACTGAAGAACAATTTGAAAGCACCCGCGAACTAATAGAACAACTGCCGTTTTCCTATCTACATGTATTTTCCTACTCACCACGACGAGGCACCGAGGCTCATCAGTTCAAGGATAATGTTCCCGGCAACATCAAGAAACAAAGAAACCAGACCCTGACACAATTGGCCAACCAAAAAGCTTTGAAATACCGCGAGAAATTCTTAGGACAGAAGGAAACAGTCCTACTTGAAAATCAAAGGGACACTAAATCCGGATGGCTCAAGGGCCATACCGGCAATTACATCCCCGTCATACTGGAAGGTGCCGATGCATTGAAAAACAACCTGGTTCCAGTCACCTTACAGAAGATTTCCGAAAGTCAGGTCGCGGGATGCGTCCAGTAATCACACTCATCACCGACTTCGGCCTAGATGACCCTTTTGTCGGCATCATGAAAGGGGTCATTCTCAATATTGTGCCCGATGCCCAGATCGTTGACATAACTCACAATATCGAGCCGCAAAATATTACCCAGGCGGCGTTGACCCTAAACGCCACCTATCCCTGGTTTCCCAGAAAGACGATCCATGTGGTGGTTGTCGACCCCGGTGTGGGAGGTGGTTTTGCACCGCAAAGCAAGGTCTCCACAAAAAAAACCCGCGACCCCGGATTGGTAATCCGACGAGCCATGGTCGTACAATCCAAATTCCAGACCTTTGTAGGACCCGACAATGGAGTACTCACTCCTGCTTTCTATCCTGATAGCAAGGCTTATGAGATCACCAATAAAAAATATTTTCTTAAAAAGGTTTCCAACACCTTTCACGGACGCGATGTATTTGCTCCCTGCGCGGGGTGGCTCGCCAGCGGTGTCCAACCGGCCAAAATAGGACCTAGAGTGTTGAAGCCCGTCCACCAGGACCTTCCCAAGCCCCAGTTAAAAGGGGCAACCCTTCACGGAGAAATTATTCATATTGATCGCTTTGGCAACCTCACCACCAATATTCCGGAAGAATTAATCCACGAAACCTTTATTTCTTCCGATACAATAAAGGTGCAGATCGGAAAGCATAGCATTGATGGACTCGTCACCGGCTATTACCAGATGAAACCCGGTCAAGCCGGAGCCATCATCAACAGTTGGAACCATCTGGAAATCTTCTGCCGTGAAAACAACGCCCAAAAAAAACTGAAAGCCAGGGTCGGGCAGTCCGTAACCCTGAAAACCAGCTAAACCAGAACTATTTATGGATGACTCTCATTAAAAAAGGGTCTCTCCATTTAACCGGTTATTGATCGTGAGTGACATCAAAATTATCTGCCAGAACAAAAAGGCCCGCCACGACTATTCCATCGAAGACACAATGGAAGCAGGAATTATGCTGAAAGGCACAGAAGTAAAATCCCTGAGAAACGGAAAAGCCAACCTGGTCGACAGTTACGCCATCATTGATGGAGAAGAGGCCTGGTTACTCCACTTCCATATTGATGCTTACACCCCTGCCACGCAGTTCAACCATCACCCCATGCGAAAACGCAAACTGCTTTTGCATAAAAAAGAGATCAATAAACTCATCGGGAAAACCCAGGAAAAAGGCTGTACTCTGGTACCCTTGAAAGTTTATTTTAAAAACGGAAAAGCAAAAGTAGAAATAGGAATTGCCAAAGCAAAAAAACTCTACGACAAACGCGCCTCGATCAAAAAGCGCGAATCCGACCGCGAAATCGACCGGGCCATGAAATCCCGGAATAGGTGAATCATTGAAATAATTACAAGAGGGCAATCAATAAGCTCTTTTTATCAAGAGATTCATGAAGCCTCTCCAAATTTTTCTTACTTAATTCTCCAACGGAATTTTCCTTTTCATAAGCTAGAAAAATTCCTCCGCCCACAGTTACAACAAGTGCTGAAGCTAAAATTCAAGTCCATAATCCCTTATTTTCTTTACCAAGAACATATAAAAACAATAAAACAAAAATGGCCAGCCCAGATAAACCCCAAGGTTGCTCGAAGATTGCACTCCAATTTTTGATATTGAACATGATAGGATCTTTCAGTGGTTTGCCTTTGCCAAAAATATCACGGGAATTATATCTGAGCAAGAAATGGGAATCCTATTAACCTTCAAAAGAAATTTATCAAGGATTCCATAAAAATCTAAAAAATAATTACAGCTAAATGTATGGACAAATGTCTACGGGTATGACATGATCAAAATAAAGGGTCTTGGTTTTGACTGGGATGTGGGCAATCGTGAAAAATGCCGAAAACACGGACTTGACCTTTTAGAAATTGAAGCTTTTTTCCAGCAAAACCCTGTTTACATTACGCCTGATATCGACCATTCCCAAATGGAAAAAAGATATCTGGCCGCAGGTCGATCCTCGACAGAGCGTCTCATGTTGGTCGTGTTCACTTTTCGGGAAGGAGCGGGAGGCATACTGATCCGGCCCATCAGCGCCCGCTATATGCACAGGAAGGAAGCCAGAAAATATGAAGATGAAACTTCCAAAATTGAAAAGTGATAAGGAAGCAGAGGACTTTCTTGAAAAGGACCTCACAGACTACCTGGATTTAAAAAAATTCCGGAAGGTTTCCTTTGAGTTCCAACCCAAAACCAAAAAGGTCAATCTCCGCTTCCCGGAAAAACTTCTCGATGCGGTGCGGAAAGAAGCCAAACGGCAGGGTATTCCTTACCAGAAATACATCCGCCAGGCCGTGGAGC
>PCTK01000057.1:28733-48680 GCA_002786505.1 Nitrospinae bacterium CG22_combo_CG10-13_8_21_14_all_47_10
TGGACATAGACAAATTAATTTTGAAACATTTGAATGGTTATCAACCGGCTTTCGTATTGATTGCGGCAAACGAGCTAAAACTGTTTGACCAACTCAAACAACCGGCAACAGCAGTACAAGTCGCAAAAACCTTGAGCCTGGACCCCGAAGCCACTGAACGCTTACTCAACGCCCTCACCTCCCTGGAAATTGTTGTCAAGGAAAACGGCCAATACCATCTTCCCCCTGCGGCCGGGAGTTATCTCACCACCGGTGGCGAACATTCAATGAAACAATGGATTCAGCTTTCGTCAGACCTGATCCCGGTATGGGCACAACTCTCAACCTTTATCAAGTCGGGTATTCTCATCAAAAGCATCATGGACATGCTTGGTAGCGACCCCCATAAAATGAGGGCATTCACAGACGCCATGCACGACAAGGCCCTTAAAGCCACCTGGCTCATTGCACGGGAGATTCCCATCGGCGATGCCCACTCCATGCTTGATGTCGGGGGCGGCCCGGGAACCTATGCGCTGGAATGGTGCAAACTGCACAACCACCTCAAGGCAACGGTTTTCGATATCGCTCCGGTTCTGGAAGTCACAAAAAATTATATTGAAGCCTATGGACTGCAGGGCCGGGTTGACACCAAACCCGGAGATTTCCATAAAGACGATCTGGGCGACAGCCAATACGATCTGGTACTCATGGCTAATATCCTGCATATGTATGACGCGGATATGAGCAAGTCCCTTGTCGCCAAGGCTGTTAAAGCAGTAAAACCTGGAGGACGTATCGTCATCCATGGATTCTGTACCGATGAAGACCAGGCCGGACCGCTTGAGGATACTTTGTTCAGTCTCAATATCGGCATGTTGACAGAGGGCGGCCGGGCTCATCCGGTTCAGGAAAAAATCGACTGGCTGAAAAGCGCCGGAGTTACAGATATCCGCCATTTCCGGGTTCAAGCAATCCCCACCGGGGTCGTAACCGCCACTCGGCATGAGGTGCAATAGTTCTTGTCTAGCGAGCAAAGAGTCCTCTCGCCTTAAGGAGTCCTTCTTACCCTGCCTCCTCCGGGGGTGGGGTACGGCGATAGACGACCAACACCACACCGGTCACGGCGACCGCACCGCCCCAGTACCCTATCGCTCCAACCGGGTCAGCTTGCAATCCGGCAAAGCCGATTTCAGGAAGAGTTTTCATTCCCCAAAGAGTTATCAGCGGATTCAAACTGATGATAACGCTGATCAGAGCCAAGGGAATGTATTTCACAGCTTCGGCAAGAGCGCCATATGCGAGTAGCGTGTTGAACCCGCAAAAGATCAGCGACAACCAGGCAGTGAGTCCGGCTCTAGTGAAATCGCTCCACTCCACTCCTCCTATCAGCGTAAACGTGGCGACGGCGTAGACCAGCATGTTTAAGGACTGGGCACCATATTTCCGACTGAGAAACTTTTGCGAGATCATGTATCCCACCCAAGCCAATGCCGCGAGAATAATTAGAAAGTCCGCATAATAATAATTCCCCCGTTCCTGAATACGGCTTTGCTGATCATAAAAAAACAGGAGCAGGCCGCTTGCTACGACAATCATTCCCAGAACCTGCCTGAACGCCAGGCGTTCACGAAAAACATAAACCCCCGCCAGCACCAAAAACACGGAGGCAGTCTGTATCAACACCGCCATATTGGAAGGTCCGCTCAAATCCACACCCACTGTCACCCAATAATAATTTATCGAAAGACAGGCTCCTCCCAGGATTCCCATCCACGGCGGCCTGCGAAGGATCCTTAACGGTTCATGCTCATTCCATTGCAGGATCAAGGCGAGAATCAAAAATGCAAAGACAAATCTGAACCAGGCAATCGTACCCGCATGAAAACCCTGCAGAGTAATTTTAAGGAAAATAGGAAGAAAGCCCCAAAGCAAAGCAGTGGCAAATGACAACAAGATGCCACGAAGGTAGTGAGTGGGAGCCACTAAGTAATCCTTGATGGGCACGGTAGACAGCAATGACATGCCAAACCTGGGCAAATTGTTAGCCGCAAGACCAGGCTATTGCTCATTAGCCGTGAAGGTTGGAAAAATTTTTCAGAATGGTAAGACCCAGGCGCTGGCTTTTTTCCGGATGAAACTGGAACGCATGGATATTTTCGTGATGGATTCCTGAGGTAAAATCAATTCCATAAGAGGTTGTCGTGGCAATGATCGAAGCACTCTGTGGAACAATATAATAAGAATGCACAAAGTAGAAGTAGGACTCATCGGGAACCGAGTCAAACAATGGGTTGCCCGGAACCACTCGCACCGTGTTCCATCCCATATGTGGAATTTTTAATGGCTCACCCGAATCAGAGCTGAGGTGAGCATTTTTGAATCCCACCACTTTTCCGGGTAAGATACCCAGCCCATCCACCTGGCCAAACTCTTCGCTCTGATTAAAAAGAAGTTGCAGTCCAAGGCAAATCCCCAAAAACGGTTTGCCGCTTTTGACAGACTTGTGTACGGTATCAATAAGGCCCAACTTCTCCAAATTCTCCATACAGTCCTTGAATGCCCCAACACCAGGAAGCACTACTGACTTTGCTGAAAGGATTTTTTGTGAATCACTGGTAACAATTGCTTCTGCCCCCACGGCTTCAAAGGCCTTTTGCACGGAACGAAGATTGCCCATTCCGTAGTCAATGATAGCGATCAACTATAGGGTCCCTTTGGTCGAGGGAATGTCTTTGGAGCGGGCGTCCAGGGTGCAAGCAGAATCTAACGCGCGGGCAAATGCTTTAAACAGCGCTTCCGTTATGTGGTGAAGATTATTCCAGTACGGGGAATTGAAATGCAAGGTCGTACCGCTGTTGGTGGCAAAAGCCTGGAAAAATTCCGCCACCAATTCGACATCAAACTCGCCGAGCTTGGCTTTGGGGAGTTCCAGATTGAACACAAAGAAAGCCCGACCACTGATATCAATAATGCACTGAGCCAAGGCTTCGTTCAGGGGAACATTGGCTTCCGCGAACCTGCGAATACCTTTTTTATCCCCTAACGCTTCCTTGAAAGCTTGGCCAATAGCTATGCCCACGTCTTCGACTGTGTGGTGAAAGTCTATATGGGTGTCCCCTTGGGCCTTAACCGTCAAGTCAAAAAAACCATGCCGGGCCAATTGCGACAGCATATGATCCAAAAAAGGCACAGGAGTTTGAATGTCGTGAACCCCAGTTCCATCCAGATTCAGACTGACTTCAATTTGTGTCTCGCTTGTGGAGCGCTTAACGTGGGAAGTTCTATCCATTCAGTGATTGCTTTACCGTAGTCTCTTCTTTTTTACCGTTTCCGGAATAGGTCGTTTTCCTGCCATTCGTGGAATGACGTTTCTTGCCATTATCGGCTACCCATTCTTTTCCCTTGCCAGAAGCGGCCATCTCAGCCACCGATCCATAAAAAGTCATGATAGTTTCAAACATGCCTTCCGGGTCCAGCTTAAGAATTTTACGCTGTATAGTGGGTGAGCCGTGCTCCAGAACAAAGTCACCAATTCCGATACACTTAACCGGAACATGCACCATCTGCTCTTCCTGCAGGGCTTCCAGAATAGCGGAACCAAAACCACCTTTGAGAGAGTGTTCTTCAGTCGTGATTAAGCACCTCACCTTAAGGGCGTATTTAACAAGCAATTCCTTATCCACAGGTTTGGCAAATCGGGCATTAATAACGGCAACGCTAACCCCTTCTTTCTCAAACTTATCCGCTACCTCTTGTGCCCATTCCACGGTATGGCCATACGCAAATATTGCAATATCCTTTCCGTCCTGAATCACTTCTCCCTTACCGATCTCAAGTGTCTTTATTTCCGGGTCGAGCGGCACACCTAAACCGGAACCTCTGGGATAGCGAAGGGCCGCCGGGCCAGGATGGCAAACCGCCGTTTTCAACATGTGCCGTAATTCATTTTCATCTTTTGGGGCCATGACCACCATATTCGGCAAGGTACGAAGAAAAGCAATATCATAAAATCCCTGGTGCGTCGCCCCATCTTCCCCAACTATTCCCGCCCGGTCCATGGCAAACGTCACCGGCAGATTCATCAGGCAGATATCGTGCACAACCTGGTCATACGCTCTTTGAAGAAAGGTGGAATAAATGGCAACAACCGGACGAAAACCCTCTATAGAGAGAGAGCCCGCAAAAGCAACTCCGTGTTGCTCAGCCATGCCAACATCAAAAGTCCGGTCGGGGAACACCTTGCCAAACTCACTAATTCCCGTCCCATCCGGCATGGCCGCGGTAATACCAATAATTTTTTCATCTTCTTGAGCCAGTTGGATCAGGGCATCTGCAAACACACTGGTGTATGCAGGGTTGGCTTTCTTCTTATGAAACTCACCTGTAGAAATATTGAATGGCTTGGCGCCATGCCAGACATCCGCCTTCTCTTCTGCCTGCTCATAACCTTTCCCCTTACGGGTGATGACATGCATCAAGGTCGGCCCTTTAAGATCTTTTACAGCGATAAACGATTCGGTCAATGCCTTGATATCATGACCATCTATAGGCCCGACATAACGAAAACCCAGGTCTTCGAATAAACGCCCGGGAATAAACACTCCCTTTATAGCCTCGTCTATCTTATGCGCATACCGGGAGATTTCCTTACCAATACCCGGAACAGCCAATAAAAGCTGGCCTATCTCCTGTTTGATTTTCAACATTACCTGTCCAGTCATAATTTTGCTGAGATGCGCGGACATACCCCCCACATTAGCAGAGATGGACATTTCATTATCGTTGAGAACAACGATAATATCATTTTGGATATGCCCGGTATGGTTGAGTCCTTCAAAAGCCATTCCTGCGGTCAGTGAGCCATCCCCAATAATAGCAATGACGTCGTTATCCCCCTTTTTCAAATCCCTCGCTTTGGCAAAACCAAGTGCGGCGGAAATAGAAGTGCCGCCATGCCCACAGTTCCAGTGATCATGTTCGCTTTCTTCGCGTTTGGTGAAACCACATAACCCTTCATGCTGACGGAGAGTTTTGAACCGGGCTTTCCTGCCTGTCAGTAATTTATGGACATAGGACTGGTGCCCCACGTCCCAGATAAACTTATCCTTCGGGCTATTGAAGACGTAATGCAGGGCCAGGGTCAATTCCACAACCCCCAAATTGGAGGACAAATGCCCGCCTGTTTCGGAAATGGTTTCCAGAAGCATGTCGCGGATTTCCCGAGCCAGAAGCGGTAAATCTTCAACCGAAAGTTTTTTTAAATCTTCGGGATTATCAACTCGACTTAAGAACTTACTCATAGGGGTTCCAGTCAATTAAAATGTTCGCTGCACAAAGAACCGGGCAATCTCTCGGAGAGGGTCTGCCCGATCATCAAATTCTTCCAGACAAGCTAAACTTTCCTCGACCAACTCATCGGCTTTCCGGCGAGACTCTTCTAATCCATAAAGGGCCGGATAGGTTGCCTTGTTTTTAGTCAGATCACTACCAATATCCTTACCCATCTGTTTCTCGTCACCCGTGATATCGAGAATGTCATCAATAATCTGAAAGGCAAGCCCAATATGCGCCCCAAATCGGGACAATGAATTCAACTGGCGGGGAGTGGCCTGACTAAGAATGCCGCCACACCTGATACAAGCTCGAATCAGAAACCCTGTTTTGTAGATGTGAATATATTCCAGAGTTTCCGCATCAATTGGTTTACCTTCAGACTCAAGGTCGACCACTTGACCGCCAATCATTCCTGTAGACCCTAACGCAACCGCCATCTCCTGAGTGGCATTGAGAATGCACTCAGGCGGGATGGACTCCATCCCAGCCGACCGGGTCATCAGGATAAACGCCTGAGTCAACAAAGCATCTCCAGCTAAAATGGCGATGGCTTCTCCAAAAACTTTATGGTTTGTAGGTTTCCCCCGTCGCAGGTCATCATTGTCCAAAGCAGGGAGATCATCATGAATCAGGGTATACGTGTGTACCAACTCCGCGGCCACCGCAAACGGCAGAACCGCTTTCCGGTCTCCCCCTACCGCCTCTGCGGCGGCAATAACCAAAACAGGACGTAACCTCTTCCCCCCGGCAAGGAGACTGTAATGCATCGCTTTATGGATGACTTCAGGATAGGCACTCTCCTCCGGTAAAAGATTCAGTATCCCTTCGTCGATTATTTTTTTACCTTCAGAAAGGTACTGAGATGCAGACAAACCGTTCAATAAATCAATCAACTAATAATTGTTGTCGAGGGTAAAACTTAACCGCCTATCGCTCGAAATCTTAACACATAATCCCAAACAGTCAACTTTATTGTTGGACCAGACACTACTTGGAAAATCCTTAGTTTATAAGTCGTTGCCCCTAAAACACTGCCTCGAAAAACCATTAAAAAAAAGTTGCCGGGACAACCCGATTTTGCCTCAATCCATTGACACCGATTCGACAAAACAAGTGCCATTTTTACTTACATTTCGAAGCTGACAAATACTTGTGTTTCTCTGGGTGTTGATTTACCATGAAGCGCTAATTTCTTTAAATAATTCAGCTTGTTGAGTTCATCTTAGGCCAGAGCGATTCCAACTATTCCGCCTCGGCCAACTATTCACCTTTTTCAATAGGACCAAGGAATGCATAGTCTTACTGTTACTTGGGTGGGTTATCTGTCTTTGATCTGTTTTTGTCTGGCCTATACTCTGGTCATATTCGAAGAGCAGATCCATATGCGGAAATCCAAACCAGTTATCCTGATCGGGTGTTTCATGTGGGCTCTCATTGGCATCTACGAAGCTGAACATGGAGGCGGACACGCTCACGACCATGTCAAAGAACTGATCGGTGAAATCGGTGAGCTGTTTTTCTTTCTCCTGGTAGCAATGACCTACATCAACACCCTTGATGAAAGAAATGTGTTCAAAGCATTAAGGGCCTGGTTGCTTAAGAAAGGTTTGGGGTTTAAAAAACTGTTCTGGGCAACAGGGGGCATTACCTTCCTGCTTTCTCCCGTTGCCGACAACTTGACAAGCGCATTGCTGATGGCCACCGTAGCGCTAGCGGTTAGTAATGGCAACGGGCGTTTTATCGTTCCCGCATTCGTCAATATTGTGGTCGCGGCCAACGCGGGAGGCGCCTGGAGTCCTTTCGGGGATATCACCACCCTGATGGTCTGGACTTCGGGGAAAGTTCACACCATGGAATTTTCCTATCTGTTATTGCCCGCCATCGTCAACTGGGTCATTCCCGCAACCATCATGTATTTCGCCGTTCCTGATGAGCACCCTGAAGTGGGAAAAGAAGAGGTCGAACTCCGACCCGGAGCTAAAACCATAATCGGACTCGGAGTATTTACCGTTGCCACGGCAGTCTCTTTCCATCAGTTTCTCCACCTGCCCCCTTTTCTGGGCATGATGTTCGGACTTGGGCTGTTGATGGTCAAAGGATTTTATTTAAAACGTTGGGGGGAGCAAAAATATCTTGAGAAAATGGGCATTACTACCGAGCGAAGAAACCGCCCACGCTTTGATATTTTCACCAAGGTCGAAGGGGTGGAGTTTGATACCCTGCTTTTCTTTTTCGGTGTTCTTACCGCCGTAGGTGCATTGCAATACATCGGCTACCTGGCACTGGTCAGTGAAAGCATGTATGGCAACCTGGGCCCCACTTATTCCAATATTATTGTTGGTATCCTGTCCGCTGTTGTTGACAACATCCCTGTCATGTATGCAGTCCTGAAAATGAGTCCTGAAATGGGTCTCGACCAATGGCTGTTAATCACCCTGACCGCAGGGGTTGGCGGCAGTCTGCTCTCAGTCGGTTCTGCCGCCGGGGTCGCGGTAATGGGAGTTGACAGGGAGCATTATACGTTCATGTCGCATTTAAAATGGGCTCCCGCTATCGCATTGGGTTATATAGCCAGCATTGGCACCTGGTACCTGGTAACACCGCACTAATTTTACAGGCGGAGCAAAACTATTTGCTCCGCCTCCTATTTCTGCTAAAAAAAACTGCCCCTCAAAGGCCGGACCCTTTGCCCACCACCACTCTCCCCAGGGTAAACACATGAACCTGACTGGCACCATTTTTCTTTAGGACCTTTGCGGCTTCATTAACCGTCGCGCCGGTTGTGAACACATCATCCACCAGCAATACACTTTTGCCCGCCACCAACTCAGGCCGGTTGACCTCGAAAGCTCCTTTAATATTACGAGCTCTTTCCGTGCGGGTCATGGTAGCCTGCGGACTGGTCTCCTTGACCCTTCGCAACAACCCTGCTTCAAGCGGCAACTTTAAAACCTTCGCAACCTGCCGGGCAATCAGAAAAGCCTGATCAAATCCACGCCCTTTCATTTTATTAAAATGTAGCGGCACCGGAGAAACGGTAAACCCCTGGCCAAAACCGGGGTTCTCTTCAAAATATTTTTTCAGCAGGAGATCCATTTCCGGGAGCACACCCATCTGCCTGCGGTATTTGAAATGGTGAATGATTGTTCGCAGAACCGTGTCATAAAATCCCAGGCTCCTGGCTTGATCAAATTGGTAAGGACTCTTCCGACAAACTCCGCATACAAACTCCTCATGGGGATAAGCGTAAGACAAGTCCGCAGGCACCCCGCACTGAAAACAATGTGGCTGTCGAATAAACTCAATATCGGCTCTACAGGCTGGACAGAGGAAATGCTCCTGGATTTTTCCGTCACAGACAATACAATTCTGTGGAAATATAAAGTCCAGTACTTTCCTGAATCCGCGCAAAACTCCACCAACAATTTTTCCCGTTCTAACCTGCATAATTCCTCGCTGTCAATCCAGGCAATCTTCCAACTTCCCCAGCTTACCACGCTGAAAAAACGAGACGTTGAATACCAAGGTTTTTACCAAGGTTTTTATGTTTTTCTTAAATTTTTTATGCTAAAGTTTTCCCCTCAATTATTCTCAAAAAAGTCCTTATGAATAACAGCATCATCCAGCTTACGGAAAAACACGTTGCCGGGACTTACGGACGTTACCCGATTGCCCTGGTAAAGGGGAAAGGTTCCAAGGTCTGGGACAAGTCAGGTAAACAGTACATTGATTTTGTCGCTGGCCTGGCCGTTGACAACCTTGGCCATTGCCATCCCGCAGTGGTCTCGGCGATAAAAAAACAGGCCGAAACACTAATCCACGTTTCCAACTTATATCACATTGAACCGCAATCGCGCTTGGCGGAAAAACTAACTTCCCTGAGTTTTGCCGACAAGGTATTTTTCTGCAATAGCGGAACAGAAGCCAATGAAGCGGCGATCAAACTCGCCCGCAGGTATTTTTTCGATCAGGGGCAATCTGGGCGCACCGAAATCATCACCATGCACAACTCGTTTCACGGACGCACCCTGGGCTCACTCTCGGCAACGGCGCAAACAAAGTTTCATACAGGATTCAAACCACTTCTTCCCGGCTTCAAATATATTCCCTTTAATGATTTACCATCAGCCCGGAAAGCGATAGATAAAAAGACCTGTGCCATTCTGGTCGAGCCTATACAGGGAGAGGGAGGAGTGAATATCCCTGACTCTTCCTACCTGAAAGGGCTGAAAAAACTCTGTCAAGAGCATGGTGTTCTTCTGATTTTTGACGAGGTGCAAACAGGATTCGGGCGCACAGGAAAACTGTTCGCCTATGAACTCTACAAAACCAAACCAGACATTATGACTCTGGCCAAGGCCCTGGGAGGGGGAGTTGCCATAGGAGCTCTGGCAGGCACCAACCGGGTCATGAAATCTTTTGTCCCAGGAACCCATGCCGCAACCTTTGGCGGCAACCCCCTGGCATGTTCTGCCGCGCTGGCTTCTTTGAAAGTACTGACCGGAAAAAACTTCCTCAACAACGCTAACGCAACCGGAGCTTATTTTTTAAAACGACTGAAAGAAATTGCCAAAAACAATCCCATCGTCAAGGAAGTTCGCGGAAAAGGAATGTTTTTCGCTTTGGAGTTGAACAAGCCGGGAGGCGATGTCGTCATCGACTGCATGAAGCGTGGGTTTCTGATCAACTGCATCCAACTGAACGTGTTGCGGTTTATCCCCCCGCTCAATATTACTAAAAAAGACATCGACAGTTTGATCCCTGTACTATCTGACAGCCTCACCAAACTGATCGGCAAATAAAAAACTTTTGAGTTTTGTCAAAAAATGAAAAGAGACCTGCTAGCTATCAATGATTTTACCCGGGAAGAAATTCTCGACTTACTGGAAAAGTCCGCTGACCTTAAAGAAAAACGCCAGAAAGGAATCGAGCATTTACCGTTAAAAGGCAAGACCCTGGGAATGGTGTTCAACAAACAATCTACCCGGACACGCATATCGTTTGAGGTAGGCATGTTTGAGCTTGGCGGTCACGCGCTATTTTTGACCGGCGACCAACTCCAGTTGAACCGTGGCGAAACCATTCAGGATTCCGCACGGGTCCTCTCCCGCTATCTGAGCGGCATCCTGATAAGAACCTACGATCACGAGGAGGTTGTTGCTCTTGCAGAGCATGCCACGATACCGGTTATCAACGGCCTTACAGATCTCAATCATCCCGTACAGATTCTTTCTGATTTTCTCACCATTAAAGAAAAGCTCGGCCGCATAGAAGGAGTGAAAGTGGCCTATGTCGGAGATGGGAATAATGTCGCTTACTCCTGGATGACAGGAGCATCAATAATGGGAATGGACTTGGCAATTGCCTGTCCTAAAAGTTGCCAGCCCAATCCGACTCCGAAACTGGAGGGAAACGGCAAGGTCAAAATTTTTGAAGATCCCTTTGAAGCAGTCCAAAATGCGGATGTGATTTATACGGATGTCTGGATAAGCATGGGACAGGAAAAAAACGAGGAGGATAAAATAAAACTCCTTCTTCCCTACCAGGTAAACAAGAAACTGGTCGATTCCGCCAAAAAGGATGTTTTGGTGATGCACTGCCTTCCCGCCCATCGAGAAATGGAAATCACATCAGAAGTTCTGGATGGCAAACATTCCATTGTTTTTGATCAGGCCGAGAACAGGCTTCATGTTCAAAAAGCCATTCTTGAAACATTGCTATGAAATCCGGGCCAATGGTACAGTTGTGGTTGAGAGGTTGAGTGATTAAATTTGAAGTTTTAAAAAAGCATAGCCACTCTTCCGCCCGGCTTGGAGTTTTGACAACACCGCATGGAAAAATTGATACACCCTGTTTCATGCCCGTCGGCACACAGGCCACGGTCAAAGCATTGACCCCGGATGACCTTGAATCTTTTGGCGTGCAAATCATCCTTGGCAACACCTACCATCTCTATCTAAGGCCGGGACACGAATTAATCCGTTCTCTTGGCGGACTGCACAAGTTCATGAACTGGCCTCGCCCCATGCTCACCGACAGCGGCGGGTATCAGGTTTTCAGCCTCAACGAACTTACTAAAGTCACCGAAGAGGGAGTGACCTTTCAATCTCATCTTGATGGGTCATCCCATTTTATTTCACCGGAACGTTCGATAGAAATCCAGCAGGCGTTAGGCGCCGACATCATCATGGCTTTTGACGAGCCAACCCCCTACCCTGCGGATATCAGCAGTACGGAAAAGTCTTTGAAACTGACTACGCTTTGGGCCCGCCGATGCAAGGAGTCGCTCCATTCTGACACACAAGCCCTGTTCGGCATTGTCCAGGGAGGGATGTACCCTGACCTTCGTAAAAAAAGCGCGGAACAAATTATCGAAATAGGTTTCCCCGGTTACGCCATAGGAGGATTGAGCGTGGGAGAAGAAAAAAACCTGATGCATGACACCACCGCCTACACTGCACCGCTTCTGCCCGAATACAAACCCCGTTATTTAATGGGGGTAGGGACTCCCGAAGACCTTTTGCAATGCAGTTCCTCAGGCGTGGATATGTTCGACTGCGTCATGCCTACCCGCAATGCCAGAAACGGTTCACTGTTTGTGAAGGGAGGGAAAATAAATATCAGAAACGCGCAATACAAGTCTGACCCGGGACCTATAGAACCCGACTGCCCCTGTTACACCTGCGCAAACTTTTCCAGGGCCTATCTCCGGCACCTCGCCATGGCAGGAGAAATTCTGGCCATGCGACTTCTCACCCTGCACAACTCCACCTTCTACCAAAAGTGGATGGCGAGCATCCGCAAAGCCATTGAAGAGGACATTCCCTTTAATCTGGACTGGTCAAATCAAACAGAACCCGGATAAATGGCTCTTAAGATTCTTCAATAATCCCCCGAATTTTAAACTCATGAATATCATAGCCGGAGCGCTTGGGCAGAGAAGATTGCACTACCGCCTTGAGCAGTTCCAGCTTAAGAGAATCCAATTCATTGATGAAATGATCAAAAATGCGTTCGGGAAAATAAAGCGTCAAGTTGAGTTTCGCCCGCTGATAAACAAACTGATTGCCTGATCGCATCGGGTTCGCCCTGAGCGGTTTATATTCGACATGGCCTTCGAGCATAAAATCTGCCATCGTCCTCCACTCCTCCCCAACCTTATTCAGGTTCTCGCGGACCAGCGATAAAAGCCGACCCTGCTCAGGAAGTTCATAGCTATAGCTTGCCATATTTTCTTTCTATTTAGAGACAATCAGCCGGGCTCTTAAAGCCAGAAACAACGGGATCTCTTTTCGGGCTCTGTTCTCTGCCTTGGCGCGTTTGCCCGGCAGGCTTTTCTTATTCGACACCCACTCTTCCAGCGCATCGACACAAAGACCGGCCTCGGCCAACGCTGAAATATAACTCTGCATCGGACGATGGTAGGTGAGTGTGAACGATTTGGAATCGGCAAAGGGCGGAGTAAGTATTGGTACATTGGTTTCCGTCAGATAATGGTCTACCCGCCGGTACTCAAGTTTTTTTTCTTCATCCCATCCCCAGTGAGACTGGCGGGGAATGCGAAAACACGGGTGCGTCATCACCACCACAAAACATTTTCCCGGTTTCAACCAGCGGCAAACACTTTTAAAAAGCAGGTCAATTTTTTCGATATTCTGTATTGCCATCAAGCAGGCGATCCCATCGAAGCGGTTTTCTTCAAAGTTTGTGGGGTCTCCCGCATCTCCCACATGGTAACGGACGGATGGCCCCGAACGTGTCCGGGCATATTTCAATAGTTCCGCCGAGGAGTCCAGCCCTTCAACGAGGATGCCTTTACTGGATAAATAACGGGGAAAAACTCCTTGGCCGCAAGCCAGATCCAGAACGTGATCCTTCTTACCGACTTGAAGCAAACGAAACACTCCGGGCATGATAATATCTTTCTGAAAATCCGTACCCTGGGCACCGACCAGCGTGTCATACCATCGGGAGGCCTGGTCCCAAAGAGTCAATGCTTTTTTTTCAGGTTTCGTTCTCGAAGACCTGCCTTTTACTTTTCTATTTTCTGCTTTATTTTTCACCGGTATCAATCCATCTAATTGTTCTGACTCAAACATCAATTCGACAACCCGCTGGATGTTATCAGGGTTTTCATCTATAATTAAGCGAGTAATTTTTTCCCTCAACCAATTGCATTAACATATCCGGTCTTATGCTGAAATTCCACCGTTTCCGGGCACTCGCATTAATTCTTTTTCTTCTTATTTTTTCTTCCGTTTCCTGCGAAATGCTGGACCGCTATCACCAAACCCAGGAAGATCTGGACTTAAGCATCAAGGCATATAACCATGAGTTTGAAAGCAAGGCCATCGACAGGAGTGCGAGGTTCGTTCACCCGGATTACCGCCCTGAATATATGAGCAAGTCCCCGGAATTCACCCGGCGCATCACCATTTTTGAAGCAAGCATTTTGCATATCAAGTTTTTCAAAAACGGGGTACCAACCTCCAGCCAATCCAGAGAAGGTTTTGACCGGGCCATTGTTGTCATCCGTTATCAAGTTGCCATATTGCCCAGCAACAAATTAAAAACCCTGCTTATTGAACAGGAATGGGTGCTTTATCAAGAACAATGGGTTACCATTTCTGACTTGGACGCGTTTCTAGAGCAATCCTGAAATAACCTGCCAAACCTATAAAGAAATATCAACGGCTTTGTTCAAAGAGATGGTTGTCGGTGTGACCTTACAGTTCATCCCATAAAGTTCCACTCCCTTATCACGCGCTTTTCGCAACCACTCCCCAAACACAGGATCAATGTCATCATTGCAAGTGATGGACCGTGTGTCGGACCTTTGCGAAACAAAAATCACAGCCCCTTGATAGCCCTTTTCGCAAAACTCCACTAACTCTTTAAGATGTTTGACTCCACGCTCCGTCGGTGCATCAGGAAACCTGCCCACTCCTTTTTCAACCAGACTCACCGATTTTACCTCAACATACGCAAATCTCTCAGGGAACTCCAATTTAAAGTCGAAGCGACTGTTATTCACTTTCACTTCACGGGCAAAGTCAGAGTAGCCCTTGAGAAAAGGAAGTGCCCGCTTCATCAACGCGTCCTGAACCAAGGCATTGGCAAATACCGGGAATACCGACACCCATATGGAACCGTGCCGCACCAAAACCAGCGTGTACTCTGTTTTCCGTTTTGGTCCAGGCTGATAAATCAGCCGCGCTTTTCTGCCTGCCTGCATTAAACCCGGCAGACGCCCAGGATCGGGGACATGAGCCAAAATTTCTTTTCCCGCCACTTCGACACGGGCTAAATAGCGGTTCGGCCGTTCCAGAAAAATACCCTCAACAATTTTTTTTCCGAATCTCAAGACTCAAACCTTTTCATTTGTCAAAAACCAGCCAACCCACCCTATGAAGGGGGGCGATATAACATTAATTTTTGTATTAGTTTAAAAGAGAGCGTGAAACCCCTTCAAGCCGAGACAACTTTTGTCGGCCAATGAAGCTATTGCAAGATGGTCCCACGCCTGGCCCGCATATTGCGTGAGTATTTCCTTACTAATTTACTCATGCAATATGCGGGCTAGTGGTGGCTTTCTTCTCCGCTATGGAGGTTGACCGTTTTTTCCAGATGCAGTAATGAGTCGACGGATGGGGTGATCCGGTCAATGAAAGGTTTGGGATAAAGGCCTATCAATATAATAAGCAGGCAGGCGGGCAATATAAGTTTGAATTCACACCGGTCAATATCGGTTAATCCGTCAGGCAGGTTATCCGGCGACTCCTGCATTGAGCCCTGGAACATATACAGCATATAAATGGAAGCAAAGACAATCGACAATCCACCCATCAAAACAAGGAGGCCCGACAACCCCGAAAACATGCTGGATGTCCAGACTCCCATCAGAATCATGAATTCGCCAACAAAGCCGTTCAATCCGGGGAGACCCAGAGCGGCCAGCGTTATAAGCATAAAACTTCCATACAAAACGGGCATGGCTTTGCTCAACCCTTGAAGTTCGTCCAGGTTGCGGGTCCCCATTCGCAGTTCGATAAATGCAACGATCAAAAACAGGGCCGACGCGATAATACCGTGGTTGACCATCTGAAGCACACTACCCTCAATACCTGTTCCATTATGGGCAAAGATACCGATAACAATAAATCCCAAATGGCTGATACTGGAATAAGCCACCAAGGCTTTCAAATCTTTTTGCGCAATAGCAATCCACGCTCCATAGACCATGCCAGTGGCCGCCAGGAGCCCAATAACCGTAGCAAAGCTTTCTACTGCTTCGGGAAATAGTGGCAGGCAAAAACGCAGAAAACCATAAGCGCCGGTTTTAGACATGGCTCCCGTCAATAAAATCAAAGCAGGAATGGGGCAAGCCACATATGTATGCGGCAACCAGCTATGCAGGGGAAAAACCGGTACCTTGATGGCAAAAGCCACGAAAAAGAAGAAGAACATCCACATCTGCGTGGCGGGGTCAATGTGGGTTTGAGTCAATACGCGCAAATCAAACGTGACATCATGAGTCGCGCCATAATGCACCATCGTCAGGGAAAGAATCGCGACCAGCATTAACAAACTACCCGCCAGAGTATAGATCACGAACTTCATCGTGGCGTAGACCCGTCGCCCCTCTCCCCAGACGCCAATGAGAAAATAAGTCGGCACCAGCATCAGTTCCCAGAACACATAAAATAAAATAGTGTCGAGTGCCAGAAAAACACCCAGTGTCCCCGCCTCCAGTGCCAGCATCAAGGCCACAAAATTCCTGAGCCCTTCTTTCTGGGTGAAGGAAAATAAAACAGCAATAAGTCCTAAAAATGCGGTCAACACCACCATCCACAGGCTGATGCCATCCACCCCAAGCAGGTAATTGATATGCAGGGCGGGCACCCAATGGAACATCTGGACAAACTGCATTTCAGCGTTAGCCGTATCAAAGGAAAAGAGCAACCACAACGAAAGAGCCAGGCTGGCCCCCGATGCACCCACCCCAACCATCTTGACCATGGCAGTATTCTCTCTGGAGACCATGAGAAGTCCCAGTGCCGCGATAAGAGGTATGAATATAATAAGAGATAGCATAGTTTTTCCGGTTACATGAATACGACAAACAATAGAATGGTCACCATGCCAACAATCATATTCAAAGCATAAGTGCGCACTTTTCCCGACTGCCAGAGGCTGATGCCACGGCTCACTTCTTTTACCTGCAGTCCAACCTCATCAACGACAAAGTCTATGCCTTCGCGTTCTGCTTTCTGCTCCAAAAATGCACCGATGGCTTTTGTCGGGCTCACGATCAAAAAATCATAAATTTCATCCACATAATATTTGTGGAACAAGAGATCATAAATTGGAGCCATCGCTTCCTTAATAAGATCCATTCGATCTTTGCTCACCATATACAGCAAGCCCGCAGTCGCTATCCCGCCGATACCCGCCACTAAAGCTATGGTCTCCAACGCGCCATCATGATGGTGCTCTACAACGCGACCAAAAACCGGTGAAAGAAAACTGTCGACCCAGGGCCCCAATAATCCGCCCAACAGAGCCAAAACAGCCAGCACCGCCAAAGGCACAACCATTATCATCGGCGATTCGTGCGGGTGCGCGCCTGGACTGCGGAGGCCACCCACAAAGGTGTAAAAATAAACCCGAAAAATATAAAACGCCGTCATACCCGCCGTCAGCACTGCTATCGCCCAGAAAACGAAGTTCCCCATCTCAGCATGGTAAGAACTCAGAATGATCGCCTCTTTACTAAAGTAACCACTGGTCAAGGGAAACCCGGCCAACGCCAAAGCACCAATTAAAAAAGTCGCATGGGTCAACGGCATAACGCGTTGCAGGCCGCCCATTTTACGGATATCCTGTTCACCATCGAGAGAATGAATCACGCTTCCAGCCGCGAGGAAAAGCAGGGCCTTGAAAAAAGCATGGGTCATCAAATGAAACATTCCAAGGCTGTAAACACCGATACCAACAGCCAGAAACATATAGCCCAACTGACTCATGGTGGAATAAGCAATCACGCGTTTGATATCATATTGAACCAATGCCATCGACCCGGCAAAGACGGCTGTGAGGATTCCTACACCGGCAATAAAGTACATTGTGTAAGGAGCCAATTCATACAGGACATGGCAACGGGCCACCAAATAAACTCCTGCCGTCACCATTGTTGCGGCATGGATCAATGCACTAACGGGAGTGGGGCCTTCCATCGCGTCCGGCAACCAGGTGTGCAGGGGAAGTTGAGCGGATTTCGCAAACGCACCCACCAGCAACAACAGGGTAATCAAAAGTACCGTATCGTCATTAGGACGAAACATCCCCGGGGCGGCCGCGAACACATCGACAAAATTCAGCGTCCCAAACGACTCAAAAATAGCAAAGGCGGCGATAACCATTCCCACATCGCCAATCACGTTCATGACAAAAGCCTTGCGGGCGGCAAGCACAGCGCTTGTTTTTTCCCGCCAGAACCCGATCAGCAAATAAGACGCAAGACCAACCAGAGCCCAGCCGACAATCAGGAAAAAGAAGTCTGCCGCCGCGACCAGAAGCAACATCGAGAATATGAACAAATTTAAATAGGAGAAAAACCGGGAGTATTCAGGGTCATCATGCATATAACCAACAGAGTAGACATGAATCACAAACCCGACACCGGTAACGATCAGGAACATGAACACCGATAGCGGGTCTACCAAAATTGCCAGATTGAGTTTGAACGATCCTGCCGACATCCACTGATAAAGGGTCTGAACCTGCCCCACCCGTTCTTCAGCAGGCAAAAACAAAAGATTGCTCAACGTCACCAGCGTCATAAAAAAGGAAGCCCCCACAGTTCCACAACCAATGAGGCCAGCCAGTTTTTTGGAGAGGCGGTTCCCGTACCAACTCAGGCCAATAAACCCGAGAAGAGGAAAAAAAAGTATGAGCCAGCTACTTGCGAACAAAGAATTATCCTTTCAATACATCAATATGATCCACATCCATATCATGACGGGTGCGAAAAATAGTCAGAATGATTGCCAATCCCACCACAACCTCCGCCGCCGCAACGGCCATGATCATCAAGGCAAAAATCTGACCGTCCAGAGAGTTCAGGAAACTGGAGTAAGTGACCAGAAGAAAGTTCACTGAATTCAGCATCAACTCAACAGACATGAACATGATGAGAGGATTCTTGCGGATGACAAACCCCGCCGTCCCCACACAGAAAATAGCCGCACTGATAAGCAAAACAAATTGTTCGCCCATAATTACCTCACGCGCCTCCTCAAAGGTGCAAAAGAAAATTTGGCCAGGCAAATCACACCCACTGCCGCCACTAGAAGCAGGCCAGAGGCCAATTCAAAGGCCACGAGATGTTTTGAAAACAGTTCCAGGCCAATGGCTTTTGCAGTACCAAACAGGTCAGCAGGAATTTCACCTTGAACCTGCTTGGTCGGCCCAACAGTCGCTGACAAACACAATTCCCCCAACAGGATGAACACAAAAGTGATAGCAATGGACCGGTGGAACGAGTTTTCCTGAACTTCTTTTTTCCCACCAAGAAGCGCGATGATAAACAAAAACAGGATCATCACCGCCCCGGCGTAAACAATGATCTGAACTACCGCCAGAAATTCTGCGTTATAAAGGAGAAACAAAAGAGCCAGGCAGATCATATGACCGATCAGGTACAAGGCACTGTATATCGGAGACGAACATAAAATGACCCCCAGGCTGGCAAGGACTGCCGTCACCCCCACCGCGAAAATTACCGCATCGCGCGTGAAGTCAAATACTGTAGCAATTTCTAACACTAACCCACTCCTCCGCTAGGCGTGGGGCCAACCAGCAATAGCCCCACAGTCCAAACTACCTCGTTAAGCGCTGACAAATACTGTTTTATCGGCGTTACTTTTTAAATCCGTTCCGTGTTACCCAAAATGTTGACACGGAACTGGTTCGGCTCCGGGTAAACCAGCAGGTCCTTTTTCTCCGCGATATATTTATCACGGTCGTAATCCGCCAGTTCGTAATGCTCCCGCAGAACCACAGCGTCTACCGGACAGGCTTCCTCACAGTACCCGCAGTAGATACAACGCAAAAGGTTGATCTCGTAAACCGCCGCGTACCGTTCGCCCTTGGAAACCGGATTATCCGGGTCATTCTCCGCCGCAACAACATGAATACATCCCACCGGGCAATTGATTGAGCACAAAGAGCATCCCACGCACCGTTCCAGCCCATCCTCATCCCGGTTAAGGAAATGTCTTCCTCGATACCGTTTGGGCATAGTGCGCTTGACTTCGGGGTACTGAAAGGTGACCGGTTTGGTCAACATGTTCCGGAACGTAATACCCATTCCGATCAAAAGATTTTTGACTCCATCAAAAGCTGTTTGCAACATAACTCATCCCCTCAGGGAAACAAGATCACCTTTACCGCACCGGTGATCATAAGATTCAACAAACATAATGGCAGTAAAACTTTCCAGCCAAACGTCATCAGCCGGTCATAACGAATGCGGGGAAACGTTGACCGCAACCAGATAAACACGCATAACAGAAAAACCACTTTAGCCGCAAACGCCACAATCGGCCAGAGCGGCAGGCCATAAGAGTT
>PCTK01000070.1:0-238 GCA_002786505.1 Nitrospinae bacterium CG22_combo_CG10-13_8_21_14_all_47_10
AGCGTTATGAGTCCGATGGAAAGTTTCATGCCTTATTTTAAAGGCAGGAAGGTTTTTTAAACAGAGAATTTTATTTCCGGTAACCGGAAAAATATTTTATAATGAAGCGAAAAACTTTCCTTCTCCCTCCCCGCGATTTTCCGGGCTGGTGTCCGGAGAAAAAAACCGGAGTCTCTATGAATGCGCCCGATATCCGATGGAAACAGCGTTTCAAAAACTTTGATCGCGCTTTTGTTCT
>PCTK01000070.1:278-9435 GCA_002786505.1 Nitrospinae bacterium CG22_combo_CG10-13_8_21_14_all_47_10
CAATTGGAGAAGGAAGGCCTCGTTCAGCGATTTGAATTTACTTATGAACTGGCGTGGAAAACTCTCAGGGATTATCTGGAGGAAAACGGTTTGATTGTGAATCCGGTTACGCCCCGCAACGTAATCAAGGAGGCATTTGCCGCGAAGATTCTGGACGACGGGCAGGTGTGGATCGATATGATGTTGCACCGCAATCTGTTGTCCCATACCTATGATAGCAAGGCGTTTGAGAAGGTTATCGAGGCTGTAGGACTGCGTTATCTTGCGGCTTTCGACCGTCTGCATTCATGGCTTATGGAAAAGATGATTGACTCATGAGGGATACCGGGTTAAGCCCATACGGACTGGAATTGTTGTGCTCAGTATTCCGTCGGCATCCGGTCGTCTTGAAGGTTGTCCTCTACGGCTCCCGCGCCAAGGGAACCCATCGACACGAGTCGGATATTGACCTGGCTCTTGTGGGGGTAGACGACGATATGGAGGCTGAAGCTCTGGCTTTTGAACTGGACGAACTACCCTTGCCCTACCATTTTGATGTGAAAGCCTTTGGCGCAATCCGCCATGCTCCATTGCGGGAGCATATTGATCGTTTTGGGGTTGTGTTGTATGAGAGGCAGTTTTGACCGGCGCTGAAAAAGTGCAACTCGCTTCGCGGCGAAACCGGGGATTACCCAATTCATAATTATCCCAAACTTCCCCTGGCTTTTTAAGAAGTGGCTTATTTTTTCTGGCAGGTTTTGCAGAAAAAAGTGGAGCGGCCCGAGTGGATCAGGCGGGATATCGGGGTTTTACATTTTGCGCAAGGTTCGCCCTCTTTTCCGTAAACAGACAATTTTACCGCATAATACCCTGCCGATCCGTTGGGGTCGAAAAAATCGCGTAAAGTTGTTCCGCCTGCGGCAATGCTGTTTTCCAGTGTTGACCGGACGCAGGAAAGGAGCCGGTCCCATTCTGCCAGTGTGATTTTCCCGGCTTTGCGTTCAGGGTTAATGCCTGCCAGATACAAGGATTCACAGGCGTAAATGTTGCCGATCCCCGTGATGCGCCGGGAATCCATGATGAAGGTTTTAATGGGCGACCGGCAATTTTTTGCGTGGTTTTTTAAGGCCCTGGCACTGGCATCCGGGGAGAATGGGTCCGGCCCCAGTTTATCCAGTAAAGGATGTTCCCCGCTTTGCGGAACCCAGAGTATACAGCCAAACCGCCGCGGATCGACAAAGTGCAGGAAGGTTTCGTCCCCAAACTGGAAAATAGCGTGCGTGTGTTTTTCACGGGGAATCATCGAAGCCTGCAGGGAGATACGTCCGCTCATACCCAGATGCAAGAGCAGAGCCCCATTCGGGACTTTCAAGAGCAGATATTTGCCGATGCGTTGGATTTGGGAAACAACCTGGTTTTCCATCTGTTTGCGCAAAGTGGTTCTGGGAATGGGAAACCGGATGTCTTTTCGGTAGAATTTGAGACCCGTGCAGGTTTTGTTGACGATCAGGGGAAGAAGAGCCCGCCTCAGGGTTTCGACTTCAGGGAGTTCGGGCATGGATGTAAACAGGGGAGATATCCCTGCCCGAACCGGGCAGGGCAAAAATATTATTTCTCTCCATTTTCTTTTACCCCTTCATTTTCAGGGGGTGTCTCTTTAGCGGGTTTTTTTGCAGTTACCACTTTCGCAGAGCGAAGAATCCGGCCATTTAAAGTATAGCCTTTGGAGTATTCCTGCATCACCGTGTTTTCGTCGTGCTCTTCAGATTCCAGTTGGGTCATGACCTCATGAAGGTTCGGGTCAAATGGTTTTCCCATGGCTTCAATAGCTTCAACTTTATGGTTGGCGAGAAACGTGTTGAACTGTTTTTGAATCATTTCCACGCCTTCCCTCAGTGATTCCAGGGAAGTGTTAGGCGCATTCATAGCCCTGTCCAGATTATCGCTAATTTGCACCAGTTCCTTCAGGAGCCTCTCGTTGGCAAATCGAACGGCATCTTCCTTGTCTTTGATCAATCGCTTGCGGAAGTTTTCGAGATCGGCTTTTTCCCTCAGGAAGTCATTTTTTTGCTGGGCCAGTTCTTCGTCTTTTTTCTTCAGTTGCTCCTGAAGCTCTTCGATAGGGTCTTTTTCGACTAATGCTTCTTCCTCAATGTCCGGGACTTCCGGGTCCAGAACTTCGGGATTTTCTTCTTGTATTGAATTTTCTTTAGATGTCACCTTTTCAAACTCCCTGATTTTCAGAAATTAACTTGGAAACCATTTCTGCGGTATGGTTCACAATGGAGATAATACGTTTGTAGTCCATCCGTTTGGAACCAAAAACTGCCAGTGTTCCAACATTGTCTTGTCCCATTTGATAATTTTGCGCGATCAAACTGCAGTTTCCCATTTCCTCCTGAAGATTTTCTTCGCCGATTAATATGGTCATTCCATCATGGTGCAGGCAAAGGTCGAGCAGGTTGATCAGTTTTGTTTTCTCTTCGAGTGTGACAAGGAGAGCTTTGATTTTTCCGATATCCTCTGTGAACTCAGGTTGGTCTAGAAAATTCAAGGCTCCCTCTACAATCAGTTCGTTGCCTTCCTTTTCTTCAACAAACAAGGCAGAAGAAAGGGAATGGGCTTTTCTGGCCAGATTATTGTAGTGCTCCTTTTCAAGCTTCAACCGTTTTAACAACTCCTGTCGAATCCATCGGATGGGTTTTCCGCAAAACTCATTATTTAAATAATTAGAAATTGAGGTCAGTTGATCCTGGGTCACCTTCGCGTCAATGGGAAGCACTTTATTTTGCAGAATGCCCTGTTCCGAGAAGAAGACGGCTAACGCGGCTTGGGGACCCACTTTAGTAAATTCAATATGCTTGAAACAGGCATTGGAAAAACTGGGTAACATTACCAATCCTGTTTGGTGGGAAACTTTAGAAAGATTTTCGCAGGCCCGTTCGAGCAGTCCCTGAAGGTTTTGTTTTCCAGCCGGGTATTCCAACTCCTGGGAATCTGACAGCACTTCGGCCTTCATTAAAAAACTTTGCGGGCGCAGGAGGTGGTTTACATAAAACCGGTATCCTTTATCGGTGGGAATACGGCCCGCTGAAGTATGCGGTTGCCTCAGAAAGCCCTTTTCCTCCAAATCAGCCATCACATTCCGGAGGGTGGCGGGGCTAAGGTGTTCGGGGTGGATCTTGGCTACAGTGCGGGAACCCACCGGTTCGGCAGACTCGATATATTTATCAATGACGGCTAAAAGAACGACCTTGCTTCTCTCATCTAATAAAGGTGCGCTCATTGCATTATGCGGTTTTTAAAGGTTTCTGAAATCCAACTTACCATAAACAAACTATCAACCTGTAAAATTTTTGTCAATATCAAGGATACCTTGGCATGTTAAGCGGTCAGATTAGTCTCGGCTTATAAAGTCACGCCTGTTTCAGGTCTTTGGTTTTTTCTACAATCTGGGTTCCAACGCCTTCTGCTGTAAAAATTTCCAGTAACAGGGCGTGCCGAACACGGCCATCAATGATGTGGGTTTTATGGACCCCGGACTTGAGGGCCTCCAGACAACAGTTGACTTTTGGCAACATTCCATCGCGAATGACTTTACTTCGAACCATTTCGGAAACTTGTTTACGGGTCAGGCCGGATTGAAGTTTCCCGTCTTTATTTTTTACCCCTTCGGTATCGGTCATCAAAACCAGTTTTTCGGCCTTCAGGGCTGATGCAATCTTCGCGGCCACAAAGTCGGCATTGATATTGAGAGTTTCCCCGTTTTTCCCTTTGCCGATCGGTGCAATAACGGGGATGAATCCACTCTGATCCAGGGTCTCAAGAATACGCGGGTTCACTTTAGTGATCTCGCCGACCAGCCCCAGGTCAATAATTTCAGGGCGATCTGTTTCCGGCGAATGTTTCACCCCTTTATGCCGTTTTGCCTGAATCAGGTCTCCATCTTTTCCGGTTATGCCTACTGCGCTTCCCCCCTGATGGTTGATCAGGGAAACTATTTCCTTATTCACTTTTCCACCAAGAACCATTTCCACCACGTCAATGGTTTCCTTGCTGGTTATACGCTGGCCTTCAATAAACTGAGACTGGATTCCCAAGGCGCTCAAGGTTTTATCTATTTGCGGGCCGCCACCATGAACAATGACGGGGTTGATGCCGATGTATTTCAACATAATGATATCAAGGGCAAAATTCTCTTTGAGGTCTTCCGAAACCATGGCGTTGCCGCCGTATTTGATGACGATGGTTTTACCATAGAAATTCTTGATGTAAGGCAATGCTTCCAGAAGGATTTCTGCTTTATGTATGAGTTTTTCCATGGGGAATTTAAGGGCCTCGACAAAAATTTCTTTTAGAGAATATAACGGCTCAGGTCTTCATCCTGGATAATATCTTTCAATTTCTCGCGAATATAATGGGCATCAATGGTGATGCTTTTTTCCACCAGATCAGGAGCATCAAAAGAAATTTCCTCCAGAAACTTTTCCATGATGGTTTGTAGCCGCCGGGCGCCAATGTTTTCCGTGCGCTGGTTGACCAATGCGGACATTTCAGCGATTTGTTCGATGGCATCCTCCAGAAAACTTATATCCACCTGTTCTGTTTTCAGCAAGGCAGTGTATTGTTTGACCAGGGCGTTGTCGGGCTCGGTAAGAATGCGCACGAAATCATTTTTGGTCAGTGAATCCAATTCAACACGAATTGGAAAACGACCCTGAAATTCAGGAATCAGGTCGGAAGGCTTGGCGGAGTGGAACGCCCCAGCCGCTATAAAAAGGATGTGGTCGGTTTTCACGATGCCATATTTGGTGTTGACCGAAGAGCCCTCAACGATAGGCAAAAGGTCGCGTTGTACTCCTTCGCGGGAAACATCGGGGCCACCGGTTCCGCCTGACTGACGGCCGATAATCTTGTCGACCTCATCGATAAAGATGATTCCATTTTGTTCGACACGTTTCAGGGTTTCCTGCATCACACTATCCTGGTCGAGCAATTTTTCCGCTTCTTCCTGGCAAAGCACCTTGAATGCCTCTGGAACCTTCAGTTTTTTATTTTTGGTTTTTTGCGGCATAAGGGAGCCGAGCATATCCTTAATGTTATTGCCCATTTCCTCCATTCCAGCGCCGGAGCTCAGGTCGATGATGGAGGGAGTTTTATCCCGCACTTTTATTTCCACTTCACGATCATCGAGTTTGCCTTCCTTTAACATCTGGGCAAACTTTTCACGGGTTTGCTCGTAGTGAAGTTTTCCGTTTGAGTCCAGGCTAAAGCCTGGTTTTCCCTGCATTCCCGCAGGTGGTGGAAGTAGCAGGTCAAGAAGTTGCTCCAGGGCTTGCTCACGGGCTTGCTCACGGAAGGTGGTTTCCATTTCTTCTTTAACCAGATTTTTTGACAATTCCACCAGATCGCGGACCATGGACTCAACATCGCGGCCAACATAACCCACCTCAGTATATTTGGAGGCCTCCACTTTGATGAAAGGGGATTTGGAAAGCTTTGCCAGTCTTCGGGCGATTTCTGTCTTGCCGACACCCGTTGGACCGATCATGAGAATATTTTTGGGTCCCACTTCATCGCGGAGGGTGTCGGGGAGTTGTAGCCGACGCCAGCGGTTGCGCAGGGCAATGCCCACAGCACGCTTGGCGTTGGTTTGCCCGACGATGAACTTGTCAAGTTCCTCAACAATTTGTTTCGGGGTCAGTGACGCCATGAGCGTATCGTTAGCACCCTGAGATGCGGGTTCGGTCCGTGCTGTGTCATTCATGAACTACAATTCCTCAATCGTTAAATGGGAGTTGGTATAAATACAAATAGACTCGGTTATTTTCATAGCTTCTTCCACTATTTTTCGTGCCGAAAGATCGCTATGCTGGACCAGAGCTTTGGCGGCGGCGGCGGCGAACATTCCACCCGAGCCGATCGCCAAAACGCCATCATCGGGTTCGATCACGTCACCGGTTCCTGAAAGCAGGAGGGAATGATCCTTGTCGACCACAATCAGCATGGCCTCAAGGCGCCGCAACATTTTATCTGTGCGCCAGTCTTTGGCCAGTTCAACCGCTGAACGGGGGAGGTTTCCCTGGAACTTTTCAAGCTTTTCCTCAAACCGGGCAAACAGCGAAAAGGCATCTGCGGTAGACCCGGCAAAACCGCCGACCACGTTGTCGTGGTACATGCGCCGAACCTTGCTGGCGGTGTGTTTCATAACTGTGTTGCCGAGGCTGACTTGACCGTCACCGCCGATGACAACCTGGCCCTTGTGGCGGACAGCTAGTATTGTGGTTGCGTGCATCATATCGAGTATTGTACTGGTATCAGAAGAAAAATGGAGGTTAATATTATTCCAACACGGGTTTTTCTTTGGCGCGGGGGTGCGCCTTGTCATAGGTTTCGGATAATCGATCAAGCGTCAAGTGCGTGTATTTCTGGGTGGTGGAAAGGCTGGAATGTCCCAACAATTCCTGAATGGACCTCAAGTCTGCTCCGCCTTCCAAAAGGTGGGTGGCAAAGGAATGCCGGATCGAATGCGGGGAAACCCCGCCCGCGAAATTTCCCTGCCTGATATATTTTTCCACGACCTTACGCACTCCTCTGACAGTGATGCCGACACCGCGATGATTCAGAAACAGTAGGCCGCATTTTTCCTGAGAAGTGTTTAACCCCCCTGGCCCCCCTTGACAGAGGGGGATTGAGCTTCCCCCTGATAAGGGGGACGTGATATTCTTCCCTGGCTTTCGTGCCCGGAACGGGTATTGAGGGGGTTGCTTTACTCCTTGCCCAAGCCGAACTTTATTCATCCGGGCATTAAGATAGGTTCGCAGTGCCTCAACACAATGGCGCCCCATCGGCAGAAGCCTTTCTTTGCCACCCTTTCCCAGCACTTTAACCATGCGGGAGTTCAGATTGATATCTTCAAGGGTCAACCCAACCAGTTCACTGATACGCAGACCGCAACTATAAAACAGTTCCAGTATAGCCCGGTCCCGAACAGTCAGGAAACCATCCCCCTGAGGCAATTGCAAAAGGCGGAACATTTCATCAACCGAAAAATACGACGGCAGTTTGTTCTGCATTCGAGGCGCAGGCACAGTGCTGGCAACATTATTTCTAACATATCCCTCCCGGCGCAGGAACCGGAAAAATGAGCTCAATGTTGAAAGCTTACGCCGCATAGTGGTGGCGGAATAATTTTTCTCATAGAGATGAGCCATGAATGAGCGTATCGCCAACCGGTCTATTTCCCCAATTTGGATGGAAGAGGATTGGACAGCATGACCGGAGTGAGTCAAAAATTCCTGAAACTGGGCAATATCAGTTAGATAACCGTCCAGCGTATTGGGAGAGGCATTTTTCTCCACCAGAAGGTAATTTTTAAATTCCCGTATGGCTTTTTCCAATTAATAACCCTTTATTTATCAATAGTATCAAAATACCTGACCGTAGGTGGGAAGTCAAGTTGCGCCCATCAATGTTTACTATTTGAAACTGCCGGGATTTGAGTTCATAATCCCTATAAATAACATTTTGTTAACCGCTGGCCCTGAAACGGGCTAATAAAAATAAATGGTTACTATGTCTGATTCAATAAATCCGGAATTTGAAAAAGAACAACAGCAAGCCCGTGAAGGATTTCAAACGGTGTCCGAAATCCGCCAAAGGCTGGATATTCTTGCCGAACATGTGGAATCCAGAAAAGATGCGTTGGAGGAAGAAATCCAGGAGCATCTGCATGAGTCATTGGCCAATGCACGGGACTCAATGGAACGCATTGAGGAAAACATCGCACCGAAAGTGGAAAAAGCCATACGAACGAAGATGGATGAAATTGACCGTAAGATGGCGCGCCTGAATGAAGAAGGACTTGAAGCGGTCCGGCAGGAGTTGGTGAAAGCCACCCCTGATATTAGTGAGAAAATACTGCAAGACCTTGACAAGCTGGTGGCGGAAAACACCCGCTTTATGAAAATGGAAATTTTGAATGAGGTCAAAGAAGAACTCAAAAAAACTGTCCAGTTGGCAATGGAGCCGGTCAACAAGAAGTTGGAAAAGGACCTGCCAGCGTTAAAAACCCTGGCGATTTCCGCTTTGGCTCTGGCGGGTGTGGCTTTGTTGGGGATGCTCTGGCTGACTGTCAGGTGATCAGCCAGAAAAGGAAAAAGAAAAGAATGCCGGAGAGAATCACCTGCCAGACAAAACTGAATCCCGGTCCAGTAAAAAGGATCAACATAGTGCAGGCACAGAGGATGAGGAATGCCAGTATCAGCCGTGTGCTCTGCTTTAGAATTGGTTCCGGTTCCATAGGGTTTTAATCACTTTTTTTTTGTAGAAGCAGTTTCTTGATGTCCTCCAGAGCCAGAATTTCTTCCGCCTCCAATAACAGTTCTTCGACCGAAAACTCCGCCTCGTTTTCCATCTCCTGGAGTTCATGAGGATCAGAACCAATGCCCAGATTGGGCGAAGACTCCAGATAGTTTTTGATTTCGTCCTGGCTGAATGTGGCAAGGATGGCCTTGGCGAAGTCGGCCAGGAGAGACTCCAGATATTTGACCTCTTCCAAAGGTTCGCTGTAATGCTCCTGAACCGTCATGGCGTAGCTCACTTTTAAGGCGCGTCCCCCCTGATTCAGAGGGTGGTCTTCAGACATATCATTACCAGGGTAGAGAAATTGCAGTTTCCGCCGGGCTTTTCTGAGCAGGCTGAAATTTGTCCCGAATTTTTCTCCAATCAGGAAAGAAAGGCCCGCATGCTTTCCCGCATGTTTGGCAATTTGTGACGCTTCCCTGCAATATTCCTGAACCTGTTCGAATTCCATATTCTGATTTTAAGTGGTGATGGTTGGCAACAATGCTCTGACTATTATTCTTGCAATGGCGGCAGAAGTAAACCCTTTAATGCAGGCCTTTCTGGTTCGTGTTCAGGATGTTCTGCCTACCTTCTGTACATTTTAGCACATAGATAAGCCAAAAACCGGGTGGCAGAATGAAAAAAGGGTTCATTTCCCTTAACCGGTTGAACATGGATAAACTGCATTCCCGCATCAATGGCTCCGCCATCCGTCACATAATTATCCCCAATCATACATACCTTGGCAGGATCATCCAGGTTGAGGAAATCGGTCATGGCGATGCGAAATCCATGCGGGTCAGGTTTGGCGGGTACATTGGTGACAACTTTG
>PCTK01000070.1:9495-11830 GCA_002786505.1 Nitrospinae bacterium CG22_combo_CG10-13_8_21_14_all_47_10
TTTAATCCTTTTGCCAGCATGGCGCGAACATGGTTTATGACGGACTGGCTAAACTCCTTGGCGTGATGAGGCCCAAGAGTTCCATCGGCATCAAGAAGAATTCCTTCAAGGCCCTGCTCCACCAGCCGTTCAATGGGAACGTCCTCAAATTTTTTTACCTGCATAAAGGTGTTCAGCCGGGAAGGATTGAATGGCAGGGCAAGAAACCGGGAAACTTTGGCCCAGGTCAGGCCCTCACGTTCAGGAGAAGGTTGGGTTGTCTGGCTCATTGGAGGTCTCTGGTAATTCGATCAAACCGGCAGGGTAAATCCTTTGGATGCATTTTGCACGCAATAAAATGGCACGGAAAAATATCTTTAAGGAAATTAAAGAAAAACCAGGTGGAATAAACCGCATGAAGAACCAGATGATTAAAGAACCGATTCTGAAGCAAGAAGCCCGACCTGTGTCCAATCTACCAATTCGTCCATTTCTTGCCTGGACATATTCAGAGCTGTTAAATAATGCTCATCCGCAGACTTGTGCCCGGTTTCGAAAGGGTGGCCCAAATCATATTTGTTGGCAATCAGGTTTGCGGTGCTGACCACGCGAGCCAGGCTCGGAGTTTTATCTTTTTGCAGTCCGACCTGGCCATGGGTCTTCGTTGCTTCCACAACCATATCAGCAACCGACCACCACTCTTTCAGGTAAGCCGCACCTAGTTCTGAATGGCTGATGCCAAAAAAATTTATTTCCAGAGTTTCCAACGGCTGGTCGGAATCATGGAAATCGGTGGTTATGAGAAATTGATTGAATTGTTCGGGAACGAGATAATCATAAACCAGTAAACCGATGTCATGAACCAGGCCCGCCAAATAGCAGGAACTCAATTCTTCTTTATCCGTTAAGATTTTGTTGCCCAGTTCACGCGACAGGATGGCAACGGCCAGACCGTGCCTCCAGTACCGGGTTTTGCCAAAAGTTTGCGGCACCTTGATGCAACCAGGAAGTTCGAGCGTATAACATAATTCCAGTACCGCGCTGACCCCCAGCCGGACAATGGCATCTTCAATATCTTGTGCCAGATCGCGCCCTCCTCCGAACAGGACACTGTTGGCCATGGTGATTATCCGTGAAGACAAAACAGGGTCGGACGCAATAAGCCGACGAACATCTTCGACATCGCAATCAGGGTCATCCATCAGTTTTTGCAGTGCGATGAGGACGTCAGGAAGGGGGGGCAGGTAGCCACTCGTTTTTAGTTTTTCCAGAATTAATCCCCGCATGAGCAAGCACCTGAAAAAATTAGTCTGGCTATCAATGTAATTCCTTTTTCAGGGTAAAGCTATGACGAATTTCGTGTTTGGCAATATTGCTGTGCACCGGGCCAATTTGCACTGGCCCGGTATTTCCTGGCACTAATCGTCATGGTCTTTATCTTTATCGCCGTCTTCATGTTTTATCCGAAACTTTCCCGATTCTATCAGGGCCTGCTTGTCTGGCGAAAGATGTGCAATCGCGGCTCCATGCTGGTAGACCAGTTCGCCGCCTGTATGCCCTGCAGAAACCAAGGGAATGAGGGCGGTCAGACTCAACACGGCCAGTCCCAACCGGAGGGCATGCGAGTTTTTCTTTACCATCCCCGCAATAGAAACCAGGAACAAAGTCCCCGCGACCCAGGGGATCATTTCCCCGGCTTCTTCATGTTCTTCTATCACCTTTTCAGATACGACTTCTTCTACTTTCTCTTCGTCCTCTTCACCGACTTCCACCGCAACGATGGCAGTGGCACCATAAGCCAGGGCCATCACCACAACCAGTGCCCAGGCATTTTGTTGCAGAAGATCTTTTTTAATGGCCCACCAAAGCAATAAGGCCAAAAAGGGCAGTAGAGAGCCCAAAACAATGGGGAAATGAACCACAATAGGGTGCAACGGCAAATCAAACATGATAACCTCCTGGGAAAATTGTTTTAAACAATACTAATTTTCGCCAAAAAATGGAAAATCTCCATCCGCACTATGGTGGATAAAAATAATGAATAAATTCCGTCGGTTACAAGAGGCATAGGGCAAATGGTGGATGGGCGGGAAGGCAATCTCATGTTGCTGGTGCTGTCGGGGACTTTTGTGGTGCTGGTCGGACTCGACCTCATCAGCGATTATTCAGATGGGGGCACAGGCACTCATTTGGTTTTGGAAGGACTCCTGTTTGCCATCAGTGGTACAGTTTTTGTCCGCAGTATCCAGCAACTGGCTCAGGCCCGGAAGAAAATTGAAGGACTGCAAAATGATGTGGAAAATCTTATTAAAGAAAAAGAACGGTGGAAAGGTGAGACGCATCAACTTCTGGCCGG
>PCTK01000087.1:0-9802 GCA_002786505.1 Nitrospinae bacterium CG22_combo_CG10-13_8_21_14_all_47_10
ATCCGGGAAATACTCAGCCAGTATCTGTTTGACGGTGGCAATATGGTCTGTTTGAAGATCAATCATTTCGGGTTTCGAGGGCTTGCAGGAATCGCAAGCCGTCTCTGGCAAAACCATGCGTTACTGCGTAGACGTTCTCAGCAACTTCCGGTTCGTAGATATGCGAGGTTTGGTTTCTGGCTTCGTGATAGCGCATCCACTGTTCCACGTCATCGATCATGCGGTTTTCAGCAATTAATCGGAATAATTCGCGCCGTGTTACACCATCGGCGGTGGTTGAACTGATATTCATTTCCAGCCAACGTTTCATCATTTTCCAGCACTGCTCGTAGGCAACCTCAAAATTCTGGATAACGCCGGATCGCAAAGTATCTTTTAGATCCTCATTGTCCTTATGTGCTTCTGCGACTTCCAAAGATCTGTGCAAAACAGCGATGGATTTCCTTAAACTGTCAACATTAAGAGACATTATGTATTTTCAAGTCCCAGATAGAGTCGGCTGATGGCGAAATTAAACTCCCAGAATATCAGCAATAAAAACCCGCCAGTGCTCGGCTAGTATGCAGTTTGCAACCGTATTTTGCAAAAATATCGAACTCTATGCCGGAGTTTTTATAGACGAAAAAGATTTTCCGCACGGCCTTTGCATGATAAAAGTGGGGTATTCAATTTGATCAAGTGTGAAATATTCGATATTTTGTTCTGTGAGTGTTAGTGGTTCAACTAACGGGCTTTTTCCAGCTCGGCGGACAATTTCTTCCCATTCGGGTTGAAAATTTTGAAATGGCCCATACCGCGTTTAGCAAAAGCATATTTCAGGGCGGTTTCCATCACTCCCAACCCATAGGTGACGCTACGGCTGAAGCTGATGGATGAGGCATCGTCGAAATAAAGGGCAGGGCAGGAAACTTCCCCCACGTCAAAGCCGAAATAAAGGGTCTGACAAAGCATCTGGTTGTCGAACACGAAGTCGTCAGAGTTTTCCAATAGCGGGATGGTCTCCAACACTTTGCGGCTGAAGGCGCGATATCCTGTGTGGTATTCGGAAAGTTTTTGTTGGATGAGCAGGTTCTCGGCGAGAGTCAAAACCCGGTTTGAAACATATTTGTAAAGCGGCATTCCCCCCATCATGGCTTTGTTGCCAAGAATCCTTGAGCCGATCACTGCATCAAAAATTCCTTCTGCCATCATCGAAGCCATGGGGGTGATGAGTTTTGGAGTGTATTGGTAATCCGGGTGCAACATGATAACGATATCGGCTCCGTGGTTGAGAGCCTCCTGGTAACAAGTCTTCTGGTTGGCTCCATAGCCCCTGTTCCTGGTGTGGACGAAGGTTTTTATGTCCAGTTCCCGCGATAACTTTACAGTTTCGTCCTGGCTGGCATCATCGGTGAGGATGATCTCATCCACGATATCTTTGGGAATTTCGTCGTAAGTTTTTTTGAGGGTTTTTTCGGCGTTGTAGGCCGGCATGACCACGCAAATGCGTTTGCCGTTTAGCATAGGCTTGGTGAGTGTGACCGGTTGGTTAAAGATTTGGTTCCGGCGTGTATAATAATGTAAAAATAAATATTTACAACGAAATTTATCCCGGCAAGCGGCCGGTGGCGATGGGGCGATAGTTAACCAGCGAAAAGTGGTTGTTGGGCTTTTTATCAGAGTCTGCTAATATTTCCTCCCTTACGAAAGAGTATATAGAAATCATGATTCAAAAGGAGTTTGATTTGGTCTATGAAAACTGAATTCAATATCGCAGTATTTCCCGGTGATGGAATAGGGCCGGAAGTTGTCCAGGAAGCTTTGAAAATTCTCAAGATCATTGAGTCCAAACTTGGGTTAAAAATAAATATTAATGAGGCTCCAGTGGGGGGCGCGGGCTATGAAGCTACCGGGCACCCTTTGCCAGAGGCATCATTGAAAGCGGCTCAAAATGCCGATGCAGTACTGTTGGGTGCTGTCGGCGGCCCGAAATGGGAAAATATTGACTTTTCACTGCGACCAGAAAGGGCTCTGTTGGGGCTCCGCTCCAGCCTCGGGCTTTATGCAAATCTTCGCCCGGCGCGTATTTTCCCGGCTTTGGTGGAGGCCTCCACGTTGAAGCGGGAAGTTGTAGAAGGATTGGACCTTCTGGTTGTGCGCGAATTGACCGGCGGTATTTATTTCGGGCAACCACGCGGTGTCGATACACTTGCAGACGGTACCCGAAGGGGATTCAATACTCTTGTTTACACCGAGCCTGAAATCGAACGTATTGCCCGCATCGCGTTTGATGTTGCCCGCAAACGCAATAAATCTGTTTGCTCGGTCGATAAGGCCAATGTTTTGGAGTCAACCGGTTTCTGGCGTGAGGTGGTGACCAACCTGCATTCCGATTATTCGGACGTGAAACTGTCGCACATGTATGTGGATAACTGCGCCATGCAGTTGGTGAGAAACCCCAAACAATTTGACGTCATCCTGACCACCAATATGTTTGGAGATATTTTGAGTGACGAGGCATCCATGCTTACCGGATCAATTGGCATGTTGCCTTCAGCAAGCCTTGGGGAAAAATATGCCATGTATGAACCCATTCATGGCAGTGCGCCCGATATCGCAGGCCAGGAATTGGCCAACCCGTTGGCGACCATTTTGTCCGTTGGGATGATGTTCAAGTATTCCCTGGATCGTGAAGAACCGAATACCTGGATTGAACAAGCGGTTGAAGCGGTGTTGGGGCAAGGGGTCCGTACCCGTGACATTATGTCTTCGGGTATGAAAGAGGTTGGAACCCAGGCAATGGGCGATCTGGTGGCTGAAGAATTGGAGAAAAAGAATGTTGCTTAATAAAGAACAATACAATGTTGCGGTTGCCGGTGCCACCGGAGCGGTAGGAAGAAAAATGCTGGAAATTCTTGAGGAGCGGGGATTTCCTGTTGGGAGCCTGAAAGTCCTGGCATCAGCAAGGTCGGCAGGAAAAACCCTGACATTCAGGGGAAGCCCTGTGACCGTTGAGGAGTTGAAGGAAAATTCGTTTGAAGGGGTGGATATTGCCTTGTTTTCGGCCGGGTCCGATGCCAGCCGCCATTTTGGCCCCCTTGCCGTGAAGTCTGGTTGCATCGTGATTGATAACAGCAGTGCCTTTCGTATGGAAGAGAATATCCCGCTGGTTGTTCCCGAAGTTAACCCGGAGACGATCGGCTCCGATCCTGGTATTATCGCCAATCCCAATTGTTCGACCATTCAAATGGTGGTGGTGTTGAAGCCGATCCATGACCGTTTTAAAAT
Organism: Nitrospinae bacterium CG22_combo_CG10-13_8_21_14_all_47_10; assembly: GCA_002786505.1. GTDB lineage: Bacteria > Nitrospinota > Nitrospinia > Nitrospinales > VA-1 > LS-NOB. The sequence goes on from PCTK01000087.1 coordinate 3,268, forward strand.
TAAGCGGGTGGTGGTTTCCACCTACCAGTCTGTTTCCGGCTCCGGTCAAAAAGCCATTGATGAACTGGAAGACCAGACTAAAAAGTTACTGGATGGAAAAGCGGTAATACCTAATGTATATCCTCATCAAATAGCATTTAATTGTGTTCCACATATAGATATTTTTTTAGATAATGGGTACACGAAGGAGGAGATGAAAATGGTCAATGAGACCAGAAAGATTCTTGGCGATCCATCGATTCTTGTTTCGCCCACAACCGTAAGGGTCCCTGTATTTTACTCGCACTCTGAATCTGTAAATGTGGAAACCGAAAAACCGATGAGTGCCCGGGAAGTTCAGGAACTACTGTCAAATGCGGTTGGTGTTCAGGTGGTTGATAACCCTGAAGACTGCGAATACCCTTTGGCAATTTCTGCCACGGACCGGGATGAGGTGTTCGTGGGTCGGATTCGCGATGATATTTCCTGTAAGAATGCCATTAACTTCTGGGTGGTGTCCGACAACTTGCGAAAGGGGGCGGCACTCAATGCTGTTCAAATTGCAGAGTACCTTGTTCAAAGAGCCAGAGGCTGACTATCGCGGCTATCCTGCTTGACATTGATTTCCCATAAGTATATAAAAACATAGTACCTTATGGTATTTGGGCACAGTCCCTTTGCCAAAAATAAATCTCTTTGATACAGGACTCCTGTTATGGCCGAAGATTTTAAACCAGAGAATCCTCAAAGTTCCATACCATCAGGAAAAGCCGGAGAAGGCTTTGACTCCAAAGAATTTAAAGAGCTTGTCAAGCTTGCCTCCCATGAACGCAAGAACCTGCAATTGCTTGTGGAGTATTTTGAGAGGAAGTCGGGAGAGTTGGAGGAAAAGAAAAGGTCTTTTGACCGCGTTAGTGGACAGGTGCCCGATGCGTTAAGAAAGCTGGACTCACTGGAGTCTCGATTTGAAGAGATCAAGACTTTTGATGTCCGGGTGCGTGATTTTCAGCGCGTTTCAAAAGAGGTTAACTCAAATTATAACACCCTGAAAAGGGATTTGGATGAACTCCACCTGCTTAACGAACATGTTGACAGCAAAATCAAAAGCCTGAGCCAGCAAAAACAGGTTGTTGAAAAAGCCAACGAAGATGCGGGCCGCCTGAATGTCCTGGTCTGGGACATGGATTCCAAAATTAAAAAACTTCGGGAGGAAAGCAAACTCCTCAAGTCCGCTGACCGCAATATCGGTCGGCTTGAGCATATGCTTGATAGCGTTTCTAGCCAGGTGCAGGATGTTGTCGACATGAAGGACTTGTTGAGAACGGCCGCTGTAAAAGTCGGGGTCATGAAAGATACCCTGGGAGAGCTTGACAGTCGCTATGAACGCATCAAACAGGATAAGGAAACCATAGAAAGCCACACCCGGGATACGGAAGAATTAAAGCGTGTTCTCGCCAGTGTGCAGACGGATTATGAAAAGCTCCTGGGGCAAAGCTATATGATTAGCGAGACTCAGGACACCCTCCAACGCCTGATGCAGCAAATCAGTGAGTTAAAAATCGAATCCAAGAATATTTCGGTGAAAAATGAAATGATTCGGAGTATCACTGGACGTTTGCGGGACCTGGATTCTTTGTCCGTGGATGTGGAGACTAAGATTGCCAGAATCCAGGATGAAAAGTCCATGATTGAAAAGACCGAGGAGAAAATTCACAAGCTCAACTCCTTTCTTATAGATAATCTCAGCAACAAAATGAAAATTTTGAAGGATGAGATGAAAATTATTGATGATGCCAATGAAAAGATGGGCCGCTTTAACGTCATGGCTGAGGAGGCGGAGCAGAAGGTCCGGCGTCTGGATGATGATGTCAAGAAGATAGATACAATTTCCGGGATTCTCAAACAGGTTGAGGTGATGAATGAATCCACCCAGCAACAAATGGATGAGATCATTCGCAAGCAACAGTTGGTGGATCAGGTGGATAAAAAAATCAATGACCTCAGTTCAATGGTTATCAGTCTGGATGTGAAGATGGAAACCCAGATGCAGAGGAAAGCCCTCATTGAAAAAATGGAGAAGAAGGTGGATGGACTGGATTTCTTCATTGAAGAGGCGAATATAAAAATCGCTAAAGTTTCCAAGAAAATTGACTTCATTGAGAAAGTGGACCAGAAGCTTGAGGACTTGAAGTCCATGGCAAATACTATTGAGGAGAAAATTCTCGACCTGGCCAAGGAAAAAGCGGCCATTGATGACCAGGAAAAAAGAATGAACAACATTTCCTCCAAATTGAGTATTCAGGAAATTGAACTGCGTACCCGGTTCAAGGAGGTTCAGGAAGCCAAAGATGAAATTTCCAGAATCGATCAGATTCGTGAGGAATTGGGCCAGATAACGGCCAACTTTGAAGCCAAAATGGAAGAGTTGAACAGGGACACGGCTCAAGTGGAACGAACAGACGCAAAACTCCACGAGCTTGATGCCCTGATGAAGGATTTACGCAACAGGCAGGATGCGTTGGATGAAAAGCAAGATTTCATGATGGGTGTTGAGAAGAAGATGGATCAACTCAATAATATGCTGGAAAGGACGGAGAACAGGATCAGCCAGGTTCATGAAAGCGAAGAAAAAGTTAAACGCACTCAGCAGGCCCTTGGTGAACTCGATATCGTCATTAACCGCACTAATACCGAAAAAGCGAGAATCGACAAGGAAAGAGACAATCTCGATAAAATCAATCTCAATATTGAAAAACTGACCACCATTACCGGAGATGCTGAATCAAAAATTGATTTGCTAAATAGCAAAATCAATTTGCTTGGTGAGGTGGAGAAACGATTAAGCTCCCTGAATTTGTTGGCGGAAGATGTGAACGTCAAAGTTCAAAATCTCAAAAAAGAGGAAACATTATTCAGCAAGGCTGGAGACCAGATCGCGGAATTGAAGTTTTTGTTGAACGAGGTTGAAAGAAAGAAAGCAGATTCGGCTTAGCCGGAATGGATAAAGGGGTAGGAAGCCAGTGCCCTGTGGAGAGGAACTGGGGTCTTATCATCTGGATGAATTTATAATTTGTTCTGTATTTTTGCCCTCATTTAAACTCAAGAGTCTTTGAGTTAAACCCCTTAATTATTGGAGTATATTTCATGGCAGAGACGTTTCTGGGTGTGATCGGCGGAAGCGGATTGTACCAGATGAAGGGCCTTGAGGTGACTGAAAAAAAAACGGTTGATACCCCTTTTGGTTCGCCTTCCGATAGCATTGTGATTGGGCAACTGGACGGGGTCAAATTGGCTTTTCTTCCCCGCCATGGAATCGGGCATGTAATTCCACCTTCGGAGATAAATTTCCGGGCAAATATTTTTGCCATGAAAAAAATCGGGGTGGAACGGATTATTTCTGTGAGTGCCGTAGGAGGCATGAAGGAAAATATGCCCCCCGGTCATTTTGTGGTGCCGCATCAATTCATTGACAGGACGTATAAGCGTATCAGTACATTTTTTACCCAGGGAATGGTTGGTCATGTCAGCATGGCTGATCCGGTGTGCCTTGCAACGGCAGGAACCCTGTTTAAGGCGGCCCAACAGGCTGGCGCAAAAGCTCATGAAGGGGGAACTTATATTTGTATTGAAGGCCCCCAGTTTTCCAGCCGTGCCGAGTCTCTTCTGTACAGACAATGGGATGTCGATGTTATTGGAATGACCAATGTCACCGAAGCTAAACTGGCCCGTGAAGCGGGAATATGTTATTCCACCCTGGCTTTGGTGACAGACTTCGATTGTTGGCATGTGGAAGAAGAGCCCGTCACCCTCGAAGCAGTTCTGGAAATCATGCATCAAAATGTGGAACAGGCGCAGAAGGTCATAAAGGAATTATTACCCTTGTTGGACAGCATTAAACCTTGTTCTTGTAGGGAGGCCGCCAAATTCGCTGTGGTCACAGACCCTGAAAAAATTCCACAAAAACTGAAAGATGAACTCTCCATTTTATTTGGTTGATCATTATGAATAGAAAAAATTCCAGCCGTCTTTTCTCAATAGCAAAGAAGGTTCTGCCGGGGGGAGTGAATAGTCCGGTCAGGGCTTTTAATGCGGTAGGGGGAGATCCCTTGTTTATCAAAAGTGCGAAGGGGTCACGGATGACGGATGTCGATGGCAACGAGTTTATCGATTATGTGGCATCGTGGGGCCCACTCATTTTTGGTCATGCTCATCCTGAAATAGTTTCAGCCATAACCAGGCAGGCTGGGTTAGGCACCAGTTATGGCGCGTCCACGGAGTTGGAAATCCAGTTGGCCGAAAAAGTAGTTGCGGCAATGCCTTCCATTGAGGTGGTGCGGATGGTGAATTCCGGCACTGAAGCGGTAATGAGTGCTTTGCGGCTGGCCCGAGGGATCACTGGGCGCGACAAGATCGTGAAATTCGAGGGATGTTATCACGGACATGGAGACAGTCTTTTGGTTAAGGCCGGGTCTGGGCTGGTCTCTTTGGGTATTCCTGAATGCCCCGGTATTGTTTCCAGTCTTGCCGAAAAAACTTTAAATCTTCCCTACAATAATATTGATCGGGTGCGTGAGCTTTTTGATAAAGAGGGCAAAGAAATTGCCGCGCTGATTGTTGAGCCCATCGGCGGCAATATGGGTGTGGTGCCCCCAATCCCTGGTTTTCTTTCAGCCTTGCGTGAGGTGACTGAAAAAGCCGGCGCGCTTTTGATTTTTGATGAGGTCATTACCGGGTTTCGGGTTTCTTTGGGAGGGGCGCAAAAACATTATGGAGTTAATCCTGATATCACATGCCTGGGAAAAATAATCGGCGGGGGACTGCCGGTGGGTGCCTACGGCGGATCGCGTCAAGTGATGGATCATATTTCTCCCGTAGGCTCTGTTTATCAGGCGGGGACCTTGTCTGGCAACCCTCTGGCAATGGCCGCTGGCAACGTAATGCTGGACTTGCTTTCTAAAGAGGGGGTGTATGAATCTTTGGAACAGAAGTCTGCAAAACTTTGTCAGGGTCTGCGGGAAAATGTTGAGGAACTTGGTATTCCGGCCCAATTTACCAGGGTGGGCTCGATGTTCTCAATGTTTTTCACAGATCAGAAAATCGTCGATTTTGAAACGGTCAAATCCTGCGACACGGAATTTTTTAAACGCTACTTTAATGGATTATTAGAGGAAGGGGTTTATATCGCACCCTCTCAATTTGAGGCTGGTTTTATGTCCGCAGTTCATACGGATGAAGAAATCAACCTGACTATAAAAGCCAGCCGCAAGGCCTTGGCGGCGGCCCAAGGATAAGGGAAATCATGAGTGAAATCATAGGGGTACAAGGAAGGCAGATTTTAGATTCCAGGGGTAACCCTACGCTGGAAGTAGATGTGACTCTGGAAAGCGGTGCGATGGGCAGAGCGGCTGTTCCATCTGGGGCATCGACAGGCTCAAGGGAGGCTGTTGAACTCCGCGATGGGGATTCCCGGATTTATATGGGGAAAGGGGTTTCCAAGGCGGTCAAAAATGTAAACACAAAAATTGCTCTGGAAATTATAGGGATTGAAGTCACAGAACAGGTTTTGATAGATCGGTTGATGATAGAAATGGATGGCACGGCCAACAAGAGTAAGTTGGGTGCCAATGCCATACTGGGTGTTTCTCTCGCGGTAGCCCAAGCGGCGGCTAGTGATTTAGACCTGCCTTTGTTTCAGTATGTAGGCGGCACAAACGCTAAAGAACTCCCTGTACCGATGATGAATGTGCTGAACGGTGGCATGCACGCAGATAATAATGTGGATATCCAGGAATTTATGATTGTGCCTGTAGGTGCAAAGTCTTTTTCGGCCGCTTTAAGGATGGGTGTCGAGGTGTTTCACCATTTAAAAGCGGTTTTAAAGAAGGGCGGCTTCAACACAGCAGTTGGTGATGAGGGCGGCTTTGCCCCCGATTTACAATCCAACGAGCAGGCTATTGAAGTTCTGATTAAGGCCGTTAAAAGTGCTGGGTATAAAATTGGGAAGGACATGTTAATTGCTTTGGATGTTGCCGCCAGTGAATTATTTGCCAATAAAAAATACACCTTGGCCGCTGAAGGGAACAGTAGATGGAGTTCCAATGAGATGGTGGATTACCTGGCCCATTTATCGGCCAAATATCCCATCATTAGCATTGAAGATGGCTTGGCGGAAAATGACTGGCCAGGCTGGAAAAATTTGACAGACAAAATTGGCGACTCCGTTCAAGTCGTCGGCGACGACCTGTTTGTCACCAACACAAAAATACTGGCGAAGGGAATCCAGGAAGGGGTGGGGAACTCAATTCTTATAAAGGTCAACCAGATAGGAACCCTTACCGAGACCCTCGATGCCGTCGAGATGGCCAAAAGGGCAGGCTATACTACTGTAATATCTCACCGTTCTGGAGAAACAGAAGATACCAGTATTGCGGATATTGCTGTGGCGGTTAACGCGGGTCAAATTAAAACCGGGTCCTTGTGTCGAACCGATCGTATTGCTAAATACAACCAACTTTTGCGCATTGAAGAAATTCTCGGTGACACTGCAATTTACCGG
>PCTK01000087.1:9854-11551 GCA_002786505.1 Nitrospinae bacterium CG22_combo_CG10-13_8_21_14_all_47_10
ATCTCGATGAATGGTTTTATGACTGAAAACTTTCGATACCAGAAAATATTTTTGTTGTGCCTGGGATTTTTTTTACTCTTGATCTTGATGGCGGTTTTTCACGAGAATGGTATTTTGAACGCTTACCATCTAGAGCAGGGGCAATTAAAAATTAAATCTGAAATTGACGATTTGCGATTGAATAATGAAAAGCTTCGGTTAGAAATTACTGCTCTGAAATCTGATCCTTATGAAATTGAAAAAATTGCCCGTGAAAAATTGAATCTGGCCAAACCAGGTGACCATGTTTATCACATCGTTCAAGCGCAAAAATCTTTACCCCTTTCCCCATAATATTTTTTACTCTAAATTTTTGTCTCGTGGCAGATTTAATCACGTGTCTCTATAACTCTTTTAAAAGAAAGGGTTATCCGGGATGCTTTTTTTGGTTTTCCTGAGACTCTGTCAAGCACGAAATTTGAAAAATTTCAACATTAGGGAAATACTCCTAAATTCTTGAATTAATTATTGATATTTTTAATTTAAGTGATAAAGTAATGCCACCGATTTAAATATAAGACGTTATTTTTTCAACTGTAGAGATTGCCTGTTTCACCTTGATTTTGTTATCTTACAGAAGTACAAATTTTCCTGTCAGGGTGTGGACATAGAAATTAATATTTTGGCCAATTCAACTTTTAAAAATATCATTAGTTTGTTTTGAGGAGGGAGTATGACCAAACAAGACATTATTAACCAGGTTTCATCTCGTGCCAGCTTGTCCAGAGCCAAAGCAGAAGAGGCTGTGGAAACGGTGATTGAACTGATTAAGGAATCACTCGGTCATGGGGAACCAGTTATCTTGCGCCGGTTCGGAACATTCCAGGTTCGTGCAAAAACCAAACGTGTTGGTAGAAATCCCAAAACCGGTGAAGAAGCTGAAATTTCTGCACGGAAAGTAGTTCGGTTTAAATCTGGTAAATTTTTCAAACAAGTAGTGGATGAAAGTACGACTTGATACAATCTTGGCCAAGGGTCTTACTTTTAAAGAATTAGCATTGCGTCACCGTAACTGAAAAAACGGTAATTTTGTCTGATGGCCTCGCTGTAGGCCGTTTTCGCTAGTTTTTCACCCATGAAGGCGCATACCAGTAAAAATAGCGTTGATTTGGGCAGATGAAAATTGGTGAGCAGATGGTCTACATTTTTGAACTCCCAGCCCGGATAAATAAAACAGTTGCTCCAACCGGATTCTGTTTTTAGAATAGTTTTCTCAAATCCCTGGGTCTCCAAGACCCGGGTTGATGTTGTTCCCACGGCCAAAATGGCTTGTCCCTTCTTTTTTGCCTGAGCGATCTTGTTCCAGTTGACGGGTGAAACCTGAAAATACTCTGGTTGCATTTTGTGGTTAGTGATCTTTTCTTCGCGGATTGGAATGAAAGTTCCCGGCCCTACATGTAATGTAAGATGCGCGGTGTCGGCAGTTTTCTCTCGCAGGCCTGCCAATTGAGACTGAGTAAAATGTAGCCCTGCTGTCGGGGCGGCGATTGCCCCGGTATGTTTGGCAAAAACGGTTTGGTAACGCTTTTTATCCAGTTCCAGGGTCCGTGAACTCGTACCAAACGGCCTATGTATGTAGGGGGGGAGGGGCATTCGTCCATTTTCTCTTAAATAGGCTGAGAGCTTTTGAGGAGATGAGAACCGTATAACAGCCCTGG
>PCTK01000087.1:11560-11770 GCA_002786505.1 Nitrospinae bacterium CG22_combo_CG10-13_8_21_14_all_47_10
GCCTGATGAATTGAGCCGTTAAACCGCTATTTCCGAATTTGAATGTGGCTCCTGACTTCAGCTTGTTTAATCCTTTCATCATAACTTCCCATACCCCAGGTTCCAACTCACGAATGAGCAATATTTCAACCTGTCTGGAACTGGATTCCAATTGGGCCAGAAGTTTTGCCGGAATGACACGAGTATCATTAAATACCATCAAGGGGTGAT
>PCTK01000100.1:0-11124 GCA_002786505.1 Nitrospinae bacterium CG22_combo_CG10-13_8_21_14_all_47_10
CGCAACTTATCGCCTGACTTAACGGGGGCTCTTTACTTCGGAGACGGAGTAACATCACGCCTACCGGGCATAAGCCCGGCAGGGAGGAATTTATTTTTCTTCTTTTTCTTCGGGCTTATCTTCTTCTGCCTTTTCTTTTTTGGATGCGGGTTTCTTTTTATCCGCTACGTCCTTTGCTTTAGGCTCCGCTTTCTTTTTTTCAGCCACTTTTGGTTTAGCAGTGGCCTTCGTCTCTTTTTTCGTCTCAGCCTTTACTTTGGAAGAGTCATCGCCCTCACGGTCTACCAATTCGATGAAAGCCATTGGGGCATCATCCCCCTTGCGATGACCAATACGAATGATCCGGGTATATCCACCAGGTCGATTTGCATAACGCTCCGCCAGCGGACCAAACACCTTTTGAACAGCATCTTTCGCGGGAACCAGCCTGAATGCCTGGCGACGGGCATGAAGCGTACCTCTTTTTCCCAGCGTGATCGTTTTTTCCACCTTGCCCCGCAGTTCTTTGGCTTTTGCCAAAGTTGTGCTGATGCGCTCCCTCTGAATTAGAGCCCCAACAAGGTTTCTGAACAATGCTTTCCGATGAGCAGAGGTTCTCCCAAATTTTCTACCTGCTTTTAAATGCCGCATGGTTATTTATCGCTCCTGTTATTACTTCACCGAGAGAACTGTTAAAGCTCAACTTCGGTATCTATTTCTTTTTTCTTTTGCGCTTGAATGATTTGTTTCAGGTCTTCCTCATCAACCTTCATTCCCAAATGAAGGCCCATGTCCTCTAAAATTTCCTTAATTTCATTCAGCGATTTCCGACCGAAGTTTCTGGTTTTCAGCATTTCACCATCGGTTTTTTGTACCAGTTCCGCGATGGTCTGGATATTGGCATTTTTAAGACAATTGTAGGAGCGCACAGATAACTCAAGCTCTTCCACACATTTGGCCATATTTGTCAGCACCTTTTGCTTTTTCTCATCGACCTGGGGTTGTACCGGTTCCGGCTCTTCATCAAAATTGATAAAGATCTGCATATGGTCTTTAACAATCTTAGCGGCATGAGCCACCGCATCTTCTGGTGTGATCCCCCCGTTTGTCCACAATTCCATAATCAGGGAATCGTAATCTGTCGACTGCCCGACGCGGGTGTTCTCAACATGGTAGGTGATCTTTTCAATTGGGGAAAAGCTGGAATCCACGGGAATCATCTGCACAGATTCATTTTCGATAATATGCATATCCGCGGGAACATACCCCCGCCCTTTCCTTACAATCATCTCTATTTCCACCTCACCGCTCTGATCAATGGTAAGGATGGGAAGATCCGGGTTCAGCACTAACACATCCGGGTCAGCCGTGATATCCTTGGCGCAAATTGTGCCAGGACTTGAGGCTTTGATATAAACCCGTTTGGAGTCCGCTGAACCGGTCAGTTTAAGATTAACCTGTTTCAAGTTGAGGATGATTTCCGTGACATCTTCAACCACTCCCGGAATGGAAGAAAACTCGTGAAAGATCCCCTCAAACTTTACGGCTACAATGGCGGCCCCTTCAATGGATGACAAAAGCATCCTTCTCAAGGAGTTGCCTATGGTTACTCCATATCCGCGCTCAAATGGTCCCGCGCTGAGTTTACCGTAGCAGTCCGACTTGTTTTTCTTATCAAATTCTAATCGCTTAGGTTTAACAATTCCCTGGGCTGTGAACATGAAGCCTCCGACCTCTTTATTAGGGTCTTAACAGTTTTTAAATTAGTTTCTCTTGACGATCCGGCCCGGCTTATCGTGAGTAAAGCTCAACGATCAACTGTTCCTCAATCGGCATAGTTACATGCTCTCTTGCAGGCAAAGCCTGAACAATACCCTGCTTGCTATCGGCAGAAAACGATAGCCAGTCCGGCAAGGTTTTTCCTTTAATATTCTCAATGGCGTTGTTAACGGGCGCTTTTTTCACCTTATTGGGATTCATAGCTATTGTATCACCCAGTCCAAGAGCATAGGACGGGATATCCATCTTTTTCCCATTAACCGTGAAGTGACCATGGCGGACCAACTGGCGAGCCGTACTTCTGGACGAGGCGAGCCCCATTCTAAAAACAACATTATCCATCCGCAACTCTAAATTTTGCAGAAGGTTTTCACCGGTAACACCTTTTTTTCTATCTGCCGAAAAAAAGTAATTACGGAATTGTTTTTCCAGTATACCGTAAATTCGCTTTACCTTTTGTTTTTCACGAAGCTGAATCCCATATTCCGAGAATTTCTTCCTGCCCTGGCCATGCTGGCCTGGCGGATATGCTCTTTTTTCTATAGCACATTTCGCCGTCTCGCAACGGGAACCTTTTAAATATAATTTTATTCCTTCTCGCCGACAAAGTCGACAAACAGAACCTGTATACCTGGCCAAATTCAGCTTCTCCTTTCGGTTTTACGCAATTAAACTCTGCGACGTTTTCTTGGACGGCAACCATTATGCGGAATCGGGGTCTTATCACGAATCACAAGAACTTCCATTCCCGCGGCCTGCAAAGATCGTATCGCGGACTCTCGCCCGGAACCAGGACCTTTGACATGCACCTCCAGTTTTTTCATTCCCATGTCCCGTGCCTTAACAGCGGCTTTGTCGGCCGCCACCTGCGCGGCAAACGGGGTGCTTTTTCTCGAGCCCTTAAAACCCTGGGCACCCGCACTGGACCAGGACACCACATTTCCAGACATGTCGGAAATGGTGACAATGGTATTGTTAAACGTAGCCTGAATGTGGGCGACTCCCACTTCCGGCACCGTCTTTTGCTTTTTTTTACCGCTTTTTGCTTTTTTATCCATTCATCTCCGTCCTTATTTTTTTGCTCGTGCGCCCACGGTTTTCTTGGGACCTTTTCGGGTTCTGCCGTTGGTGTGCGTCCTTTGTCCTCTAACCGGCAACCCTTTACGATGGCGAAGCCCTCTGTAGGAACTTATATCCATCAAACGTTTAATGTTCATGGTGACAGTGCGCCTTAAGTCACCTTCCACTTCGCACTCTTTCTCGATAACACTACGGATCCGGGTCACCTCTTCCTCTGTCAGGTCCTTCATTCTGACCTCTTCCCCAACCTGCGCTTTTTTCAGGATTTTCCGGGAAGTTGTTGGGCCCACGCCATATATGTATGTCAAAGCGATTATTGCCTGCTTATCCTTAGGAACGTCTATACCCGCTATTCTCGCCACTGCTTCTCCTTTTTGAAATTAACCCTGCCGTTGCTTATGTTTCGGGTTCTCACAAATGACCCGCACGACTCCTCGCCGCCGAATCACCTTGCATTTCATACATATTGGCTTGACCGATGCCCTGACTTTCATGATTCCATCCTCTTTTATTTATACCGATAGGTGATCCGTCCCCGGGTCAAGTCATAAGGGGAAAGTTGCACTTTCACCTTGTCACCGGACAGGATGCGGATAAAATGCATGCGCATTTTTCCCGATATATGGGCCAAAACCTTATGCCCGTTTTCAAGTTCCACCCTAAACATCGCATTTGGCAATGGTTCAAGTATGGTGCCTTCTACTTCTATAGACTCTTCTTTAGACATCCGTTACTTCACCATTTCTAAAACGCGGGAAAATATTTCTTCTACAGACCCTCTGGCTGATACTGTTTTCAAATTTCCTTGTTTCTTGTAAAACTGCTTTAAAGGGGCAGTGGACTCCTGATAAACATCCAACCGCTTTAATATTGTTTCGGCATTATCGTCCTCACGCTGGGCTAAAAGCCCCCCACAACCGTCACAAACCCCTGAAACTTTTGGAGGCCTGGACTCCTCATGGAACATGCCGCCACAATCGGGGCAGGTGCTACGCCCAGCCAGCCGACTGATAACCTCTTCGGCATTGACTTCCAAATTCACCACCGTGTCAATCGCCAAGCCCATTTCGGTCAACGTTTCCGAAAGCTTTTCGGCCTGTAAGATGGTTCTGGGAAACCCGTCCAGAATAAACCCCGCCTCACAATCGTCCTGCTTAATACGTTCCTTTATCAGGCCGATCACAACTTCATCGGGAACCAGCTTGCCGACATCCATAAACGATTTGGCCTGAATTCCCAGTTCCGTATTATCCTTAACCGCCTGCCGTAAAATATCACCCGTGGATATCTGCGGAACGCCGAATTGTTCTTTCAGCATTTTGGCCTGGGTGCCTTTGCCAGCGCCTGGCGGGCCTAAAAGAATCAGCCTCATCTATCAGCCTCTTCGGCTTTTCAATCGCCCCTTTTTCACAAAACCGTCGTAATTTCTCATGACCAGATGGGACTCTATCTGTTGCATGGTATCTAGCGAAACACCCACTACGATCAACAAGCTTGTCCCACCAAAGTAAAACGGGATATTAAAGTATTTTATCAAATAATCGGGCAAAATACAGATTAAAGAAAGGTATAACGCCCCATAAAAAGTGACCCTTGAAAGAATCGTATCGATGTATTCAGAGGTTTTATGCCCCGGCCTGATTCCTGGTATATACCCGCCATGTTTTTTCATATTATCCGCCACATCAACCGGGTTGAATATGACAGCCGTATAAAAATAACAAAAGAAAAAGACGGCTCCAACAAAAATCAAACTGTACACGATTGTTCCGGGAGTCAACATGGCCGAAACCGATTGCATCCATGGATGGCTGATAAACTGGGCAATAGTCGCCGGGAACATAATGATGGAAGAAGCAAAAATCGGTGGAATAACTCCCGAAGTATTAACCTTCAAAGGCAAATGTGTCGACTGCCCCCCCATCATTTTTCGACCCACCACACGCTTCGCGTATTGGATCGGAATCCTTCGTTGCCCACCTTCCGTAAAAACGATGACCCCAACCACCACGATCATCAGCACCAGAAGGAACAGCATAACAAGCACCGACATTTCGCCTGTTCCCATCAAGTCCATCGATTGGAAGATTGCCGCTGGAGTTCCAGCAACAATTCCAGAAAATATAATCAGCGAAATTCCATTGCCAATTCCCCGCTCGGTAATCTGCTCACCAAGCCACATCAAAAAACAAGTTCCAGCGGTCAGGGTTAAAACCGTCATCAATCGGAACGACCAGCCCGGCTCAGGAACAATAAGCCCACCACTCGGGCTTTTCATAGCTTCCAGGCCTACAGCAATACCGGAACCCTGGATCGTACTCAGCAAGACCGTTCCATAACGAGTGTACTGGGTTATCTTTTTTTGCCCCTGTTCCCCTTCTTTTTTCAACCTTGCCAGGTAAGGAGAAACAATTGTCATCAACTGCAGGATGATCGAAGAACTGATATAGGGCATGATGCCCAAAGCAAATACGGTCAACCGGCTCAAAGCCCCGCCGGAGAACATATTGAAAAATCCCAGGATAGTACCTTGAGCCCGAGCAAACAGTTCTGCCAGCGCTACCGAGTTGATTCCCGGAGTGGGGATATGCGCCCCGATCCGATAAACAACCAAAAGTCCAAGCGTAAAAAGAATACGTTTTTTCAGCTCGGGCACACGAAAGATGTTGCCAAAACTATCAGCGCCGCTCATTTAAAGGTTAACAACCTTTCCCCCGGACTTCTCAATTTTGGCCTGTGCCGAGCCGCTGAACTTATGAGCATGAACATTCAAGGATTCCGCCAGCTCACCGCATCCCAGAATTTTCACCAGGCCGGTTTTTTTTATCAGCCCCTTTTCCTTCATCACTTCGGGGGTCACCGGGTCAATTCCGGCACATCGAACCAAATCGCTCACATTAACGATCTCAAACTGTTTTTTAAAGATGTTGGTAAACCCACGCTTTGGCAACCTTCGATGAATCGGCATCTGTCCACCCTCAAACCAGGGGTGTGGGCTTCCACCTGACCGACACTTCTGCCCCTTCTGACCCTTGCCGGAAGTTTTACCGGTCCCGGAGCCAATGCCACGGCCTATCCGCTTCCTGTTTTTTCGATCTGGTCCCTTTAAACTTGATAAATGCAACATTCTTAATCCTCTGTAAAATTCGGGCCCATCATTTACCGCGCAAGCGGGCACATTCTTTTGCGTCACGCAAACCAGTCAGGCCTTGAATGGTTGCCTTGACCACGTTATGCGGGTTATTGGTCCGCAAGCACTTGGTCAAAATATCACGGATACCAACCGCCTCCAGAACGGCCCGGACAGCACCCCCCGCGATTAAACCAGTACCCCTTGACGCCGGCTTCATCAACACCCGGCCCGCTCCATAAGCCCCTGTTATTTCATGGGGAATGGAAGAACCTTCCAGGCTCACTGAGACCATGCATCTTTTAGCTTTTTCCACACCTTTGCGTATAGCTTCCGGGACTTCGTTGGCCTTTCCCAAACCCCAGCCTACCTTGCCATCCCGATTGCCAACCACCACCAGCGCACTAAAGCTGAAGCGGCGGCCACCTTTCACAACCTTGGCCACACGGTTGATCTTGACAATTTTATCAACAAAATCTGTGGGTTTTTCCGGCTCCCGTTGTCGCAACACTTCCTCCAGCGTTATGGATTAAAATTTTATTCCTTTTTCCCGGACCGCATCGGCTAAAGCCTTGACGCGTCCGGCATACAGAAATCCGTTTCGGTCATAATAAACTTCTTTAATTCCCTTTGCCGCCGCCGCCTCCCCGATAAGGGAACCCACCAGCGTTGCCGCCTTCAGGTTTCCTCCGGCCTTCATCTGCTCTTTAAAATTTTGCGAGAGCGTAGAAGCGGACACAAGGGTTTTACCTTCCTTGTCATCAACAATTTGGGCATAAATATGTTTGCTACTTCGGAACACCGTCAACCGGAGTCGGCTCATTTGCTTTTGCACCTTGAGCTTTACCCTTTTCTTCCTTTGGAGTCGTAGTCGTTCCCGTTCAGAGACTTTCATAAATTATCCTTTACCTGCCGCTTTACCGGCTTTTCTGCGTATTCTTTCCGTGGAGTACATGACCCCTTTTCCCTTATAAGGTTCCGGCGGACGGAAACTGCGGATTTCAGCCGCGGTCTGTCCGACCCGTTCCTTATTGACACCCTTTATAACGATTGTATTTTTTTTAGGGTCCACATCAAACTCAATTCCCTCAGGAGCCGGGTAGTTGATCGGATGCGAATGCCCAAGGTTTAAAACCAGGTCTTTACCCTTGAGATCCACCTTATAACCTACCCCGACAATATTGAGTTGCTTGGAGTAACCATCCGTAACCCCCACCACCATATTGCTGATCAGGGTTCGCGTCAGCCCATGCAGGGAACGATCCAGCCGACCATCGGTAGGCCGAACCACCGTAACAACACCATCCTGCAACTCAATTTTCATATTGGGATGCATATTGCGTTGCAACTGCCCTTTGGGTCCTTTTACTGCCACGCTTGACCCATTGACTTTTAAATCCACCCCGGAGGGTACACTGATAGGCTGTTTTCCAATTCGAGACATGTTAACGCTTCTTATTAAATTCAGGTTTTACCGACTCGGCTTTTTTTCAGGCTTCAAGTCTGAGATCGGTTTTAATTAAACATCATTCCTAATGAGGGCCCTGTTCGAGACTGCCATCATCAAAATTCCCGCAACTTTACCAGACGAGACCCAGCACTTCTCCTCCGACTCCTTTTTCCCTGCATTTTTCATCGGTCATTACACCCGAAGAGGTCGAGAGGATAGCAAGACCGAGCCCATTGAGAACCTTGGGGATTTCGTCCCGCTTGACATAATTTCGCCGCCCTGGCTTACTAACACGTTTAATTCCGCGAATTACCGGCTTGTCGCCTGCGTACTTCAAATAAATCCGGATAATCCCCTGCAAGTCATCCTCATAGATTCGGAAATTTTTAATGTAGCCCTCTTCCTTCAAAATCTCAACAATACGAGCTTTCATTTTTGAGCCGGGGACATCAACCCTCGGATGCCTGACCATCAACCCATTTCGAATTCGGGTAAACAGATCAGCGATGGGATCGGTCATCATAGTGAAACTAAACTCCCAAAAAAATAATCATATTAAACTACCAACTCGCCTTGGTAACACCTGGGATCTCACCGCGCAAGGCTCTTTCCCGAAAGCAAATCCGACACATGCCGAATTTTCGGAGAAACGCCCGCGGCCGACCGCAGACCTGACACCGGTTATACTGGCGCACTTTAAATTTCTGTTCCCGCTTCGCCTTGGCGACTAGTGATTTCTTTGCCATATTCCTTTACTTTCTAATCGGTAGTCCCATATGGGTCAATAAACACCGGCCCTGCTCATCGTTTTGGGCCGTGGTGGTTATCGTGATATTCATTCCCTTGATTTTTTCAATTTTATCGTAACTAATCTCTGGAAAGATCAACTGTTCCTTAATGCCAATCGTGTAATTGCCCCGCCCATCAAACGCTTTGGGAGGCAAACCCTTAAAGTCTCTAACCCTGGGGAGCGCGAACGACACCAATCGTTCATAAAACTCATACATCCTGTTTCCCCGCAAAGTTACCTTAACGCCGATAGGAACCCCTTCCCGCAATTTAAAATTGGAAATGGATTTTTTAGCTTTGGTGACCACAGGTTGTTGCCCCGTAATCACACGCAACTGTTCGATTCCCGACTCAATCAATTTGGAGTTTTGCAACGCCTCACCCAAACCCATATTTACCGTGATTTTTGTCATCCTGGGAACCTGCATCACATTAGCAAGCCCCAATTCCTTCTGGATGGCCGCCTGATGCTTTTCAAAATAACTTGTCTTAAAATTTGCCATGCTACACCTTATCCAGGACATCGCCGGTTTTCACACAAACGCGGACTCGTTTTCCATCTTCAAGCTTTTTAAGCTTAGTTCGCACTCCCTTACCGACCTTGTCACTAACCAGCAGAACATTGGAGATATGAATTTTCCCCTCTTTCTCTATGATGCCGGGTTGCCGGGTTTTACCATCACCCTTCGTATGACGCTTAACCATATTGAGCTTTTCAACCGTCACTCTCTGCTCTTCCGGGAAAATGGCCAGCAACTTCCCCTTCTTTCCCTTTTCTTTTCCGGAAATCACCTGAACGATATCGTCCTTTTTAAGGTGAAGTTTGTATGAAGCCTTTTTCACTACAACACCTCCGGAGCAAGCGAAAGAATTTTCATGTAACGCTTGGCGCGCAGTTCACGACCCACAGGACCAAAAACCCGGGTTCCTACCGGCTCTTTAGCCTCATTAATCAGGACAGCGGCATTACCGTCAAACTTGATATAGGTTCCATTAGGGCGACGAATCTCTTTCCGCGTTCTCACCACAACGGCCTTTTTGACTTCGCCCTTTTTAATACTGCTCGCCGGGTCCACCTCTTTGACCGCGACCACAATAACATCTCCAATGCGAGCGTAACGGCGTCGAGAACCACCCAGCACCTTGATACACTGAACCACCTTGGCCCCTGAATTGTCTGCCACATCTAACACAGTTCGTAGTTGAATCATGACGCTTTATCTGCCTCCTCGCCCTTCTTGATAATTTCCACCAAACGCCAGCGTTTAGTTTTACTTAAAGGCCGGGTTTCGCTGATGCTGATGAAATCACCAGGACGACATTCGTTCTTTTCATCATGAGCGCTGTATTTGCGGGAACTTATCACCACTTTTTTGAATTTTGGATGAATGAATTTCCGCTCCACCTGCACCACCACGGTTTTATCCATTTTGTTGCTCACCACAAGGCCCATTTGAGTTTTTCTAGTCGTTTTCTGCAAAAGCTTTTACCACTCCCGTTTAATGTTCGAGACTACTGCTCATCCCGAGTGTTATTTATTGGAACCTGCCTTATTCACTTCGCCTTGCTGTACCGGTTTACCCTCTGAAGCCCGGGTTTCATTCTGGATAGTTTTAAGCCTGGCAATATCTCTTTTAAGAAACCGAAGGCGGCTGGGATTTTCTATCTTACCGGCCGCCAATTGCAACCTGAGGTTAAAAATTTCCTGCTTGATATCGCCTATTTTTTCTTCCCGCTCTTTTTCAGAAAGACCTCTGACTTCTTCAACTTTCATAATATATTTTTCACTCGCTCATATAGGCTTGCTTGACAACAAACCGGGTAGGTACTGACAATTTGTGCGCCGCCAAACGAAACGCCTCTTTAGCAACAGCCTCCGACACACCTTCCATTTCATAAAGCATTCGGCCCGGTTTTACAACGGCCACCCAGAATTCCGGGTTGCCTTTGCCCTTACCCATCCTCGTTTCCAATGGCTTTTTGGAGACCGGCTTATCAGGGAAAATCCGCAACCATATTTTTCCCCCGCGCTTGATATGGCGGGTCATCGCAATACGGGCGGCTTCAATCTGCCGGTTACTGATACGTCCACACTCCAAAGCCTGCAAACCATAAGTGCCAAAATCCAGAGAACCTCCCCGGTAGGCCGTGCCACGCATTCTTCCCTTATGGCGTTTTCTATACTTAACCCTTTTGGGCATCAACATGATGCTTTATCTCCAAAAAACATTCACAACCAGGCCACAACCTCCGCCCACCGACAAAATCAGGCCGAAGCCTTTGCACCTTTTTCTTTTTCCTTTTCCTGAAAGCCTTGCGGCCGCTCAAATCCCTTACCTGGAAGGGTATCTCCCTTATAGACCCAAACCTTCACCCCGATAATTCCAAAGGTGGTGTTGGAGTTCGCGGTCCCATAATCAATATCCGCCCTCAGAGTATGCAGAGGAACCCTGCCCTCCCGGTACCATTCACTGCGGGCAATTTCCGCACCGCCCAAACGACCCGATACCCGGATTTTAATTCCCTTAGCCCCAAACCTCAGCGCCGAAACCACACTCTTTTTCATTGCCCGCCGAAAGGAAACCCTTTTTTCCAATTGCAGAGCGATATTCTGTCCGATCAAAGTAGCATCCAGTTCAGCACGACGCACTTCCTTGATATTGAGATTAACCTGCTTTCCAGACAACACCTTCTGCAATTCCTCTTTCAACCTGTCAACTTCAAGACCCTTTTTCCCGATGATGATGCCCGGACGCGCGGTATGGATGTTAACCCGAACCCGATTCGCCGAACGCTCAATCTCCACCTTGGAGATTCCCGCATGAGCAAGTGTCTTGAAGATGTGCTTTCGAAGCTGAATATCCTCAATCAACTGTTCAGAATACCCCTTCCTGGCATACCAGTTAGATATCCAAGT
>PCTK01000100.1:11286-11865 GCA_002786505.1 Nitrospinae bacterium CG22_combo_CG10-13_8_21_14_all_47_10
GCATTTTTTATTTTTTGTTTACTTAATATTTTTCTTATCATCTTAATTTTGAATTCTTAGTTTCTTTTTTAAGAATTCTATTATTATTAAAGTCAAAAGTGAAACAATGAAAGAAATAAAATAAATATTAAAAAATCTTTCTTCTCTAATTCCATAAAGTAAATCAGAAAGAAGAAATAAAATAATAGATTCCCAATATTTAGAAAAATATATAATACCTATTAGACCTAATATAATAGAAACCCAAAAAGGCCAAAAAAGTACTGATATTAGTAAAAATAGTAAAGAAAAAATTCTGAGTATCATAACCCTATTTTACACACTTAAATTAAAAATACAAACTTTATTTTAAAATATTTTTTTCCAAATAAAACGTAAGATAAAGAAAACTAAAACAATAAAAACTCCATAAAATATAATTTTATTGTTAGTTATATATGAGAATATAGTAAGAAAGAATAATTCTACATATTTGAATGGTTTTATAATATAAGTTGGTAATGTTGTCTTTGAATCTAGCGAAGATTTAGAATCTAAAATAACTTTTTTATCTGATATATCTTTCGTACTATATAAAGA
>PCTK01000163.1:0-3407 GCA_002786505.1 Nitrospinae bacterium CG22_combo_CG10-13_8_21_14_all_47_10
ACAAAGAAACCGGCTACAGATTTATAATGCAGGTGTTAGGGAGGGCAGTCCTCCCAATCGGGCCAGAGCGTGTTGCGGAAGTGTTTGGGGGGTTTAGCTTCCCTACTGCATGCTCTGGTGTTTTTTTTGCTCTTTTTTCGCAAGTTCCGCCGAACGGGCTAATAAGTCGGAAAAGCTGGGCGAAAAGTTTATGGCGACTGACTACCCCTTCGTTCACTCGCAGGGTCTCTTCGCGCCTTGGAGCGGCGAGCCGCCTCGCGCTTGTCGAGAGCGTTCGTTAACAGGGATTGTCTCCTGTCCTCATACCTTCGACCGGGGGTGTCTCTTCTTTCCTCCTGGCGTTGATCGCCTTCTTCAGTATCCAGAAACAAAATTTCGCCCAGTTGCGAGTAGCTTTCCTTATTGGCGATGATGGCCATTTTTCGGGAAGAATCATTATTGTCAATGGATTTTGCCAAAGGGCTGGAATCATCAATGGTTTTTCGAAATTCTCTCAACAATTGATTCAAGGCAGACTTGAATCTTCCTTCCTCATGCAAGTCTTTACCATGAGACCAGAATTGTTCTATTAGACCTTGGTACATCTCAACAACCCTTTCATAAAACCCGGACAGGAATCTTAACCAGCAGGATACTTATTGGACCCATGTTCCCACTTTTTCCTTATTATTTAAACCCAATTTCTCCATGATTTACGCTTTTTTCCCAGGTCTTCCCGCTCTGCAAAAATCCAAATCCCACACACCGGTAAAAAATATAAGCAAAAAATACAACCAGTTATGGTCAATCGTAGCAATGCTTCCTGAAATAATCCATACACATGGGCTCCACGGAGGCGGTTAGGGGTCACATATTCCAACTAAATTCCAACTAAATGAGTTGGGTTTGGGCACACTTTATGATATTATTTACTCCAAACGGGTTGGCGTTAGTTATATGGTTGTTTTTTGAAAACTGTCAGGATGAATCGGAGCGTAAATTGAAGGGTTTTATTTCCCCTAGCCGTCCAAGTAAAAGAGTGGATGGTTTTTTTTTGCACCGCATAAGCCAGAATGACAACCCAAATTCAAAATTGGGAGCCCTTGATTTACGGATCAGGGAAAAAGTTCCCGCTTATTTGCAGGAGAGTATCTAGAATGGCTCAAGGAAAAGTAAAGTGGTTTAACGAAAGCAAGGGTTATGGTTTTATCGAGTCGGATGATGGTGAAGATTGTTTTGTTCATTTTTCAGAGATTCAAGGTGATGGCTTCAAAACCCTCCACGAAGGACAGGCCGTAGAATTCGAAAAAACCATGGGTCAAAAAGGACCACAAGCCTCAAAGGTTGTCCCAAAATAAAACAGTTTTAAGTGTCTTTCCCCGGCAGAGTTTTACTCTGCCGGTAAAGTTTTGGCCACTAACCCAATCGCGTAAATGACTTATTAGAAAGAGGAAAGACTATGCATGAAGTAAAAGTTTATGACAGCTCCGGGAACTTGAAGAAAGTGATTTCTGTTAAAGCCCTGACAAAAAGATCTGACCAGCAAATCCAGTCCCCCTCCTTATACAATAAGAAAGGGCGCAAGGCGAAACCAATGGGCCAGGTTGAAGAAAAAAACCTTAAGGCCGCTTCATCGAGGTAATCCAGGAGGCTTGCGGCTACTCTCAGTATTAATTCCCCCCCCAAAAAAGCCCTCAGTCGCCTTATCCTGAATCCTACTGCCCCATTCTGCCATGCAACTGGCTGGCTTCCCCGAACACACTGAATTTGGGAAGACCGCCAGGCCTGCTGATCCGATTTTTATGGTGGAACGTTGCCTTGTTATTGGTACAATACCACCATGCCCTTGAAAATAGCACTGATCAATATGCCCTTCGGGTTCCATATCTACCCATCTATCCAGTTGGGAACCCTGTCGACCTTGCTGAAGGCCCACGGTTGCGAGGTCAAGTGTCACTACCTGAATCTGCATTTTGCCCATCAAATTGGCCTGCCGGTCTATAACCAGCTCTGCGAAAAACGTTTCCTGATTGGCGAGTGGCTGTTTTCCCATCCTCTTTTTGGGAACAATGCCCGGAATCAGGATTATATGGACCATTTCGCTCCGCATATTGAAGATGTATGCCGTTCTATTGAGCGCCCAAGCGAGTTTTTAGTCGATGTGAAGACTAAAATGGTTCCCGAATTTCTCCAGTGGTCCCGGTCTGCCTACGACTGGGGAGCCTTTGACGTTATTGGCTTTTCCTCGACCTTCAATCAAAACGTCGCCAGCCTGACTCTGGCCAAATGGATCAAGGAAAAATTCCCCCATATAAAAATTCTGTTTGGCGGGTCGAATTTTGAGTCCGATATGGGATTGGAATATTTCCGGGTCTTTCCCTGGATTGATTATGTAGTACCCGGAGAAGCCGAAGATGTATTGCCGCAACTGGTTAAGTATTTTGAACAGGGGGGACCCGTGCCCCGGGGCGTGATTCACCGCTGTGAAGGGGAAGTGCTTTATGACGCTCCCGAGGCCATGTTCGGAAATTTCGCGGATTACGCAGTTCCCGATTACGACGATTTTTTTGCTCAATTGCGGGAGATCGACCCTCACTCTTCCCTGCTGGAAAACCCGGTTATTCTTTATGAAACGGCGCGAGGTTGCTGGTGGGGAGAGAAACATCACTGTACTTTTTGTGGCTTGAATGCCAGCACCATGAAGTTCCGGTCCAAGCCTGTCGAACAGGTTCATGCTGACCTTGCCAAACTCTCAAAAAAACACGACTCCTTTCGCTTCAGGCTGGTCGACAATATCCTGGAAATGAAATATATCGACGGAGTTTTTGGCGACCTTGCCGAAAAAAACTATGACCTGCACTTTTTTATAGAGGTCAAAAGTAACCTGACTAAAAAACAAATCAAGACTCTGGCGCAGGGCGGAGCAAAAGTGATTCAACCCGGCATTGAAAGTTTTAGTAGAAATCAATTACAGGAAATGGACAAGGGTGTCCGCCCTCTGCAAAACATTCTCTGCATGAAATGGGCTATGTATTATGGCATTGAGATCAACTGGAATATTTTGATCGGGTTTCCCGGTGAAACCAACGAAGATTACCGACAACAGATTGACCTGATTAAATTACTGTTCCATTTGCCACCGCCAGAATGCGTTGGTAGCCTGTGGCTCGAAAGGTTCAGCCCTTATTTTCAGCGGCCGGAAGAATACGGAATAAAAATTACCGCGCCTGGGGAAGCCTACCCTTTTGTGTATGACCATCCCGATATCGATCACTTAAAAATTGCTTATGATTTTGAATTTGAAACCAGTAACCAGATTAATTCGCAATTGAAACAGGAATTACTGAGCACTGCGGAAGAATGGAAGCAAAGACACCAGTCGGACCAATTGCCTTACCTGATTTTCACCAAGTCCATGGATTTCGTGA
>PCTK01000163.1:3492-8893 GCA_002786505.1 Nitrospinae bacterium CG22_combo_CG10-13_8_21_14_all_47_10
ACCCAAATCCGTGGCACAAATTCACGAATATTTCCGGGAAGAAATGGGGCAGGAACCGGAAGATAACCTGGCCGAAAATTCCATCGCCTACCTTGAAGAAAAAGGTCTCCTGTATGGAGAACGCGGCAAATACCTGAACCTGGCCATTCCGCATAATCCCAATCTTTAAGCCAGCCTGAAAGAACCTTGGTCAAAAGACAAGCACGATCTGTAAAAAAACAAGGGACAGGATATTGAAATCAGAGTGCGCGGATGGCCCGCCTAAATGAAAAGCGACATGGCGGTGTAATATTGATCTTTGATTTTGCTTTCGAACCTGTGAGTAGGCAATTCACTAAACCCCAATTCATTGAGAATGTTCAGGTCGACCGGATTGGGGAGGGCCTCCCCGCTACTCCCGAGGTTCATTTCATCGACAATGCTGTCGGCCACGTGGATGATCTTTGTAGCCAAAGAATATTCTTTCGCTTTTTGGGGACGATGGTGGAAGAACACAGGTTCGCAAAGTGACATAGGCAAACCCCAGCCCGCCAACAATTTTCCACCCACTTTGGCATGACTGGCCCCAAAAACTTCCCGTTCAACATCAAATAAATGTTCTTTGTTTTCTTTACAACGCGTTAGTACTTTTTCGGCTTCCACTGGGAATTTCTTGTAAATAACAAGGCTTCCAATATCATGGAGCATCCCAGCCAGATAATAACTTTCCAGATTGCGTTCCCCCACCCAGTCAGCAATAATCTTCGCTGTCACCCCACAGGCAATCGAGTGTCTCCAGAAAAGGTCCATACTCACCAGGTTTTCTGGAATCCCGGAAAATTGTTTCGTAACCGATGTCGCCAAAACCAGTTGGGTCAATTGCTCCGTACCAATAATTCCCAGAGCATGGGTGATTGTCTCGACCTTATTCTCCAGTCCATAAAAGGCGCTGTTGACAACTTTCAAAAGACGCGCGGAAAGGGAGGGGTCGTGCCCGATAATTGCGGCAAACTCCTTGAAGGAACTTCTTGGGTCCTCAAGTGTTTGCTTGAGCTTGACATACACATTTGGAGGTGAGCCCACCCAGTCTTTAATCGCTTTTTCAATGTCTAATGCCATACCCACCTTTCCCTGATTTTGTGATGGACTTAGATTTGTACCTCCCTGACCCGCAGATTGTCAATAATTTCTTAAAACCTCAGGCACAAAATTCCTCATCGGACCGGCTCCTTCCCGGTTATATAAACAGAGAGTTTTGGTTCGCCTTGTCAGTCTGCTTTTTTCTTGCCGGGAAATCGCCACTCCTTGGTCAGAACCGGAGGAGCCTTTGGGTCCACATAACCCTCCACAACCAGCATTTGTTTTTCATCATCACCACGCACAACCACCTGCCTGCCTCTGGCCGGGTCCGGGTTCCTAGCCACCATCGAAATACCGGAGGGCAAGAAGGGCAGGTCGGCTTTTTTCATCATTTTTACTTCTTCCTGACTGAACTCCCCCTCCTCTTCGGAGGGTGGCCATAACGCCGAGCCCATAGGAGAAAACATCCACTGGACAAACTCCTCCGGAGTCCCCTCAGGATAGACAAGCCGGAATGCGGTGCGCTTTAACTGCCGATCTGCAGACATAGAGCGCACAACATTGATGGCCCGGATCAGGTCAGGGTGCTCCTTTGGGCTGTAATCCATATACAGCAAAGGCAAGACGGCCATTATACCCAGCGTAACCCATACATATAATTTGTTAAAGTGTCTCATGGAAACCTCAAAGTATAAAAATCCATACATTGCAAGTTTTTCAGGTTAAGATATTGCTATTCCAGAAACCCAGTACAGGATAAAGTATTTTGACCTCTTCCGGCCCGTCAAAAAGAATTCGCCTTGTTTCTGAAGATGGGCTCCTGCTTATACACCCGCAAAATGATTTCCTTCCCGGAGGAAGTCTGGCGGTGCCCAGGGCAAATGAAATTCTTCCTATCCTTAACAAGTATCTGGAAATTTTTGAGCAGATGGCCTTGCCCATAGTCTTTACCCGCGATTGGCATCCCCCCGATCATTGTTCTTTTCAAGAGCAGGGTGGAACCTGGCCCGTTCATTGCGTGGCGGGATCTGAAGGGGCAAGATTTTCGCCTATGCTCCGGGTCCCTGAATCGGCCCTGGTGTTTTCCGGCGCCACAAATCCCGATAGGGAAGCTTATTCCGGGTTCGAGGGAACCGACCTCGATCAAAGTCTCAAAATGCTCAAAGTCCGGCATTTATACATTGGAGGGCTGGCGACCGATTACTGCGTTTTTAACACAGTCAAGGATGCATTAAAACTTGGCTATTCCGTCACCCTGCTTTTAGACGCAATGCGCCCGGTCGATATAAAACCGGGAGACGGAAAGCGGGCGATCGAATCAATGAAAAATCGCGGTGCCAAGTCCTGCTTTCTGCAAAACCTGGCCTTTCAACCACCCCGTCCCCCTGCCTTGGCCGTTGACCTTTACCAGTTGACCATGTTGCAAGGTTATTTCGACCAGAAAATGGAAGAGTCCGCGGTCTTTGAGTTTTTTATCCGCCGCCTTCCCAAAAACAGAAGTTTCCTGATTTTTTGTGGTCTCGACCCGGTTCTCGACTACCTTGAAACCCTCAGGTTCAGCCATCAGGATCTGGAAAAACTCAAACAGCGCGGACTCCTGAAAAATGAATTCATCCATTCTCTGAAAACTTTCCGCTTTACGGGCGATGTCGATGCCATGCCTGAGGGAACGGCAATATTTTCCGGGGAGCCGTGCCTAAGAGTCACAGCACCGCTTTCCCAATGCCAGTTTATAGAAACCATGATCATCAATTTTCTCCAATACCAAATTCTGGTCGCGACTAAAGCGGCCCGGATGATACTCACCGCTAAAAACAAAATCCTGATTGATTTTGGCCTGCGCCGGGCACACTCCCCGGAAGCAGGTTATTATGCCGCTCGGGCAAGCTACATTGCCGGTTTTGCGGGAACAGCCACCCTCAATGCAGGCCTGGACCAGGGGATTCCGGTATATGGAACCATGGCCCATTCTTTTATTCAGGCCCACGATTCTGAAATCAATGCTTTCAGGCAATTTGCCAGAAGCCATCCTGGAAACATCATACTGCTCCTGGATACCTATGATTATAAAAAAGCGGCCATTTCGGTTGTGAAACTTGCGAAAGAACTGAAAGAAGAAAACATCACCATTAAAGGCATCCGTCTGGATAGCGGGAATCTGGCTCAACAAGCAAAAACGGTAAGAAAAATTTTAGATCAGGGCGGACTAAAAGATGTGCGCATCTTCGTGAGCGGTGACCTGGATGAATACGCTCTGGAACGGTTGGAGCTTCAAAAAGCCCCGATAGATGGATACGGAATAGGAACAAGGTTGGCCACAGCTTCTGACTCTCCCTATCTGGAGTGCGCCTATAAACTGCAAAACTATGCGGGCCGCCCGATCTGCAAGCTATCGCCTGGGAAATCCACTCTGCCAGGAATCAAGCAGGTTTACCGGCGATACACCAAAACAGGATCCCTGAGTAAAGACGAGGTTGCCCTGGTCGGTGAACCTTGTGATGGAAACCCGCTCCTGCAACCTGTTATGAGGGACGGGAAAAGGCTTCACCCACCCTTCCCCCTTGCGCAAATTCGCACACACACTTTTGAACAATTGGCCAAGTTGCCCGCAAAATTTTTAAAACTCAAAGGCAACCCCAAGGAACCCGTATATTTTTCTGCCAAATTAAAAAGTTTGAAAACACAAATAAATGATCCCCGCCCCAAGGAGCGGGGTATTGAAAGGTAGTGAACTGATCTTCCCCTAACCCCTCCTTGAAAAGGAGGGGAATGTAAAAGGAAACCCCGTAGCAGAGCTACGAGGAATTCTTTCGATTAAAAATTCTTCAGCAAAAGTCCCGGTCGATTCTTCATCGCTGAGCAAAATTTTTGAATTAATAATGGCTCTTTTCCGATGCTATAATACTGACCAAACAACAAACCGCAAATACTTTAACTTTAAAACCCGCGAACACACTTATGGCTGAAGAACCCAGAGCGAGACCAGAAGATTCTGAGGAAATTGAACTCAGCGACGCGGAACTCAAGGAACTTAAACGCCTGGAGGCCAAGAAAAAGGCCGAGCAAAAGAAAGTGCTCGATGCCAAAAATAATCTCTATGGGGCAATGCTGAATGACCTGGACCTGGAAGGACTGGATTTACATAATGCAAAAATGGCAAAAGCAAACCTGAACAACACCAACCTGAGCGGGGCCAACCTGAGCAACGCAAATTTCATTGAGGCTGACTTGACAGAAGCCAACCTGTCAAAGGCTGACATGCATGACGCCTATTTTGCCGACGCGCAAATGGTCGCGGCAGACTTATCTGAGGCCGATCTGCGCTGGGCCGATTTCAGTTGGGCCGTTTTAAGCGAGGTCAGGTTCAATGAAGCGAATCTGCTCGAAGCCGATTTTACGGAAGCGACACTGGTCGCTTCCGATTTTACCATGGCCAATGTCAAGGGTGCCAATTTTGAAAATGCAAACCTGATTGATGTGCGACTCAAGGGTGTTAATTTGTCTGAGGCACTGAACCTCACACCAAAACAAATCGAGTCTGCCGAAATCGATAAGGCCACCGAACTCCCACCCTATCTTGAAATCACATGGGAAGATTCAGAAACCTTCAAAGTGCAAAAGGTGGCTGAGAAAAAATCCAAACGCAAAAAATCTAAAAAATAATTCACCTTCCTTTTTTATTAGCCCCGCCTTTCCTCAAACACAATTTCACCATCCGCACTCACTTCATACCTTATTTCTATCGGGCGACAGCAGATTTCACAATCTTCAATATATTCCTGACTGGGTACAGACAGGTCTAATAAAACGGAAATAGACTGTCCGCAATGCGGGCAGTTAAAAAATTGTTCATGTTGCTCCATACCCTGCGCTATTCCTGCATGCGAAAATCTTTGGAAAAATAGGCAACCAGATCTTTCACTGACAGGATGCCCACTATTTTATCCTCTTCCGTAACCCCCAGATGCCGAATCTTATTCTTATGCATAAAACGGTTGGCCTCTTCAATGGGTAAATAACGGTCCAGAGAAAGTACCGGGCTTGTCATGATTTCCGAGACCAAGGTGGATTCCGGATTCAAACCTTTGCCCAGCACTTTCCGGGCCAAGTCCGTTTCGGTCACAATTCCCACATATTCGTCAAACTCTCTCACCAGCAAAGACCCGATATTGTGTGCCTCCATAAACTGGGCCGCTTCCTGAACAGAAGATTCCCGGTCTATACTCAGGACTGGAGATATCATATAATCGCCAATTTCATCCATGTTCCTTCTCCTTTCTGAAGGTTATAAGATCATGAAGAATCTGATCAATGTGTATAGTTCCTTGGATGCCGAACAAAG
>PCTK01000163.1:8913-11615 GCA_002786505.1 Nitrospinae bacterium CG22_combo_CG10-13_8_21_14_all_47_10
AATCCGCAAGCCGTGACAAAAAAAGTGGGATACAATTACTCGAATTTTCATAGAAAATTGAATCATGCCACTTTTGGCCTGAAATCCATAAACCAGCTGTTTTCATAATCCTATGCCACACTCATTAAATGTTGTTTTAGTTGAACCAGAAATTCCCATGAATACAGGAACCATTGGCAGACTGTGCCTGGCAACAGGGAGCACCCTGCATTTGATAGAACCACTTGGATTTGAAATCAGCGACCGTCAGCTTAAGCGGGCAGGGCTGGATTATTGGAAGTACGTCGATGTCAAAACCTACTCCGGACTTGAAGTGTTTCTTAAAAGCATTCCCCCTTCTGCCCAGAAGGTATTTTTCTCCACCAAGGGCGAAAAAAACTTATTCCACCACACATTCCAGCCGGGAGCCTATCTGTTTTTTGGCAGTGAAACACGCGGGCTACCCCAAGGTCTCGTCCGGTCAAACGAGGGGCAAACGTATCGCATCCCGCAATATGATGAGCGGGTGCGGTCTATCAATATCGCCAATGCTGTGAGTGTTGCCGTCTACGAAGCCATTCGCCAATTAGGAGTGTAGTTGTTCCAGCAACTCAGGACGAATTGCTCCACAACCTTTTGGCTTAGCGTTCCGGGTCGGATTGGGAAATATCCTCCGGATTGATATTGAACTTCCTGTAATACTCCCGCAACAACCCTCTGGCTTCCACCTTATTCACCTGGTCGTTTTTATTGCCAAACAGGTTACCGGCTTTAAGAATATGCAAAATGGCCTTTTCTCCCTTGTTCATGCTTGCATACAAGACCGCCAGATTATAATGTGCCTCCGCAGATTTTGGATTACCTTTTAAAGTTTCTTCAAATTCGCGGACCGCATCTTCAGCCCTTCCCGCCCGTTCATACGCCGCCCCCAAATTAAAATGCGCCGCCGGATCACCGGGCATGGAATCCACCTGGGCTTTCAGTTGCTTGATTTCTTTACTTTCAAAAAATTTTCCAAACATTTTTTCAACCATCCACCTTAAAGGCCGGAGTCACCCAACTCATCCTCCTCAAATAATTCCATAAGAGAATTTCTGGAATCATTTTGAAATTGCTCTTGTTCTTTACGGTCAATATATAAATTCAACAGCCTTAAATGTTCCGCCGACAAGTTGCACAAAATTAACCGTTCCATGACGGTTTCCTTGTGATAATCGGCCAGCAACCTTCCGATACAATTGTGAAGAAACGGAGTCAGGATAGACTGCACTCCCTCAAAATCTAATTCGACCGGGTTTCCTTTCTGAAATTC
Organism: Nitrospinae bacterium CG22_combo_CG10-13_8_21_14_all_47_10; assembly: GCA_002786505.1. Classification (GTDB taxonomy): domain Bacteria; phylum Nitrospinota; class Nitrospinia; order Nitrospinales; family VA-1; genus LS-NOB. The sequence continues at coordinate 10,205 of PCTK01000163.1, forward strand.
CGGAGCGAGTAGACGATACACCTTCTGCCCATCATCAATGGACGCGCACTGAGCTCCTACATACTCTGATAGTCTGATTTTCATCGTTTATCCATTCCTTCAAATTGACTTCTGCATAAAAATATCCAACGCCTTTACCTATGATAACCCTGTGTGCCATATAAATTTCCGCAATAATTTCATATTTTCTAATGTTTTTACCATTAAACATACACGTGCGGGTCAAATTCGACCTCATTTTGCCGATAAGTTGTTATAATTAAATCTCTAACCAATAAATTTCCGGCAATGCGAAACGCCTCCTTAACAAAAAACCCGGGCCATTCGGCTGTTCTCCGCTTGGCTAAAATAGGGATTTTCTCCGTATTTTTCCTTCTGCAATTTCTCTCTCTTGACACGCCTGCCCAGGACTTTTTACCCGAAAAATTTGATAAAGCTCTCATCCAGGAATCGTTGCGAGACCAGGAATTCCTGCGGGAAGAAATGCTTTTGGAACAGGAAATCCTGCGGGAAGAAATGGAACAGATTCGCCTGGAAATCCAACGTATCATGAGGGAAATTACCGCATCCATGAAAGGGGAAGCCCAAAAGTTGCAAGCAGAACTGGAAGGGCTAAAAGAGGAAACCCAACGCATTCAGCAAGAAATACTGGCCACCTTGCAAAAATCCAAACAGGACTTTATTGAAGGTCAGGAAGAAATGCGAAAAGAACTGCACAATATGCGTCAGGAAGCAAAAGCCATGACTGAAGAGATTCAAGAAGTTCTTCAAGAGCAAAAACTGGTCTGGCAACAGGAAACAGCCGCCCTTCAGGGCTCTTTAGTAACTGCAAGGATAGAAATGAACGCCGCCAAAGTGGATGCAGAAACTGCTCTGCAATCAAGCCGTTCAGCCATTACCGATTTTAAGAAGGAAAAGGAAGTGACCATGGCAGATTCCCGGGCCAAGTCAGATATGGCAATGAGTGAGGCTGGAGAGGCATTTAAGGAAAGTCAAAATGATTACAAGATAGCTGTCTCCAGTATCACCAAGGAACTTATGGCCGATATGAAGGAAACCCGGGAAAACATGCAAAAAAGGCAGACCGCTCAAAAACGCGATTCTGAAAACACACAACATGAAGTTCTGGCCGCCTTGCAGACAGCCAAAAATCAAAGGCTGAAGGAGCTAACCCGTGACGCTACCCGGCAGAAACTGCAAAAGAAAAAGAATATCCGGGCCAAAGAAGTACAGACCAGGAAAAAAGAACAAACCGCAAAAGTTGAAAAACGCAAAGCCCCTGTGAGAAAACCTGCGGCCAAAACTCCAGACAAAAAAAGAAAAGAGAAACAGAAAACTGAACGGCAAAAAGAGCAAAAAAAGTCTGCACTAATAAAGAAAAAGGCAGAAAAACAACCTGACGCATTAAAAC
>PCTK01000147.1:0-9644 GCA_002786505.1 Nitrospinae bacterium CG22_combo_CG10-13_8_21_14_all_47_10
AGAATGCCCTGACTCGAAGAGGCGGTAAAAACCCGGACACCTGTAGCTCCCGCCGCGCCCGCGGCCATGAACATGGAATGTTCGGAATCCATATTGGTGAATTTCCCCGGCAGGATTCCATCGGCAAACCATTTCGCCAAAGTTTCAATAATCTCGGTCTGTGGAGTGATGGGAAACGCCGGGACATACTCCACCCCGGCCATTCTCGCTCCCCACGCGGCGGCTTTGTTTCCCGTCAGCATTATTTTTTTTTGCGTTTTCATGGAAAAGTTCCCATTTCTCTTACCGTATTGATAAAGTGCCCCGGGCATTCCTGAGCACAGATCATACACCCTTTGCAATGGTCATAATCTATTTCCGGCTTGCCGTCAGGGGCCACGGCAATAGCACCATCCGGGCAACGGGCATAACAGATCAAGCAGTGATTACAGTGTTCGTAATCAATTTCCGGCCTCTGAACCCGCCAGTTGCCGGTTTTTCGCAATGCCATATTCCCCGGCTGTAAAATAATAGGAGCCCCATCCATCACGGGGAGGTGTTGAGGAAAAACCAACGGCTTGGCGGTTAATGGTTTTTCTGTTCTTGCTGAAATAACCGCCGGCTGGATGGTTGCAAAAATTTCCCGGGCCAGACTGAGATTGCCCTCCAACATCTGGGGAGAAACTCCCTGTTGAGTCAACTCATCCTCCACCGCCTGCAAAAGATCCTGTAATTCAATGGTTCCGAGTAGCCGGGCTCCCACAGCGGAAAGCGCGGAACTGTATATCGTTCTGCTGTTAATGTGCTGGAAACAAAGATCGGTCAGGTTTGCTGTCGTCACTGAAAATTCCTGCGATAGCTGTTCGGGCACACGGTTGGAATTGATAAAAATAACGGTGGAAGGCTCCGCTCCGCAAAGAGGGGCAGATTGAGGATCATTCAGCAGGGTCTCATCCCCGACCAAAATAACATCGGGAGAGGAGATAGGACCACGCTCAAGAATAGCGTCTTTAGAAATACGAGTGAAGGCGATGACCGGGGCACCCCTTCGTTCTGCCCCGTAGAGAGGAAAATCCTGGGCCTGAAACCCTGAATAAAACCCTGCACTGCCTAAAATCTGACTAGCGGTTTTTATCCCCTGCCCTCCACGACCGTGCAAACGTATTCGCCACATTGGGTCCTCGCTCAGTTAATTGTTTGACTTACTTCATAATATATAAGACACCGCCTGAGAAAAAATATTCCTTACAATTAAAATGAAGCCTGTGGGAAGAATTTGCCATAGTGTTCTACTGATTTTCCACCTCAGTCAGAGAATAAATCGCCCGAAAACGGTTTTCCAGCTTCTCGGCTTCTTCAGAGCGACCCATTTTATGAAGCAAATGAGCATAATGCTCAAGAATATTTGCGACCAGCGGGTGCTCCTTGCCCAAAGACTCTTCCAGAATCTCCAAAGCCTGTTTTAATAAAACCTCGGCCTCGTCGTATCTGCCGCGCAGACGGTAATTCACCGCCAGGTTATTCAGGTTTAAAGCTAAATTCGGGTGTCTCGGCCCAAACAACTTTTCATCCATTGCCAGAGCCCGCTTAAGAATCAACTCTGCTTCGACAAACTTGGATTGAATCCTGTAGATTTCAGCCAGTTGGCCGAGGCTGAAATAAAGACGGCGCTCATTGGCGGGGGGTTTTTCCGCTAATTCAAGAGCCTGCATAAAATGCTTTTCTGACTCTTCGTAATGCGACTCCTGAAAGGCAATCACACCCTTTTTATTATGGCTTTCCCAGGTCTCCGGTGGATTCAGATAGCTCTGAAGGTAAAGCAATGAACCCACTACCGCTATTATAAGAGCGACAATTTTTATTCTGACCATAGAAATCTGCCCTGGGTAAAAGGATTTGAGCCACAGTATATGCTTTAATTTCGTTCATTTTCAAGCCTCCAGTATAGATTCAAGTCTCTCTGGACAAAGGCCAAAACCCCTCCCTGCAAAAGAATCAGAATCATTTCCCAAAAAAGGTAAAAAGGTATCGTCGACGAAAGAACCTTTTTCAATCCACTGAGAATAAAAAAACCCAGAATAATCATCGGAACCGAAAAGGGTTTCGCCAGTTTCTTTTCAAAAAATTTGGAGAACATTTGAAACTGATAATATAAAAAAGTCGCTTCAATTCCCGCCATAAACAAATCAAAAGAAACATCAATCAACGGGCTGGGGCCACCATTCCAAGTCAACGTTTCACGGAAAAAACCATAGACAAAATAAGGGAGAATAGTTAAAACGAATAACCCTACCGCTAAAAATTCCGGATTAAGCTTTAATTTTTTATAGCTGGTAAAATCGCGATAATTTCCTAGAAACCAAAAATACAGGTAAAGCCCAAAGGTCACCTGATAAAAGATCAGGAAAAGTTTGACTGGCATACCGGAAAATGGGGTTTTGGGAAGTCTTTTATATTGAGAAATGATTTTCGATGAAAATATTTCCCGGATCGATTTTATTTTTCCGGTTTTTTTATCAATCAGGTTGTCATCGGGAACGAGTTTACCCTTCGACAACAAACTGCGAATATCCCTTAACTGCAACGGAACGGTTTTCCTGCGACCCTTTAAAGGGAAGTATTGCTTGGCTGAAAATTCAATAACGGCCGAGAGTTTTTCCAACTCCCTCTTGGCTTTCAATCCCAGATAAATTCCCAACAATATAATCGCAAAAACCAGATAAACAGACCATATAGCCTTGGAAAAAGCGGCAGTATCATAAATACCATGAAGGAGAACAACAACCACCAAGCCATGCAGAAGGTGCCGGGCACGGTTAACGCTGAACTTCGCTCGCCCCATAAAATAACCAAGGATGACGCCGAAGAAAGCATGCCCCGGCACCGCCGTGATCATCCTGATAATACCAACCTCCTGCCCATGTGGCAGGACATACATAATATTTTCCACAGTGGCAAACCCGCAACCAACCATACCACCATAGACAATTCCATCAAAGGGTTCGCTAAACTCCTGATCATCACAGACAAACGCTTTCAAAAAAAGGAATTTACATAACTCTTCGGCAAGAGCCACTCCAAAGAAGGCATAAAAAATAGTTTTTGGCCAAAAGAGTGGGGAATGCTCATCCACCAAGGTGCGCATTCCTAAAGCCTCCTCCACCATACCCTCAAAATAATAGGTGGGGAAAACCGCCAGGCCGCCCAGGAAAAAACTTTTAAGCACAAGCTTCTTGGGTTCCTTTTCCCATTTGTCGGAATAATAGATGAAAACAGCAATGGCAATGCCCGGGCCCATGGCAATATAAAGCAACTTCAACGTTTCCATCCCTTCACTCATTTGGGAAACCAGCCTTTCATCGCAGGTTGATGATATCGTTTCCTTTTAAATCTACAAATTCAGCCTGAGGGGTTTTAGGCAATCCCGGCATTCTTAGTATGTCCCCAGTCAGAGGGATGAGGAACCCCGCTCCTGCGGCGATTAAAATTTCCCGAACCGTGACACTAAAATGTTCCGGCCGACCTCGAAGTTTTGGGTTATCTGACAATGAAGCGGGGGTTTTGGCAATGCAGACAGGAAGGTTCTGATACCCAAGTTTTTCTATAGACCTGAGATCCCTTTCAGCTTTTGCCGTGTATTGAATTTCATCGGCTCCATACATTTTGCTGGCGATCTTCCAGATTTTTGTTTTCACATCTTCGTTCCAGTCATAAAGCGGACAAAATGGCTTGGGCTTTTTTTCTGCGTTAAGAATCACTTTTTCTGCCAACTCTATTCCGCCATTTCCTCCCTCGGCAAAGACATTGCTCACCGCAAAAGGAACCTTAAGATTGTCCTCGCAATGTTTTCTCACCAACGCAATTTCTTCAGCATGGTCCCCCTCAAAGCGATTGAGACAAACTATAGGAGGTTCGCAGAACTGTTGAATGTTTTCTACATGCCGGTTGAGGTTGGGCAAACCCTTTTGCACCGCCTCCAGATTGAATTTTTCCAGATCGGGTTTATCAATACCGCCATGAGACTTCAGCGCCCTGCAAGTCACAACCAAAACCACGGCAACCGTATCAAGCCCTGCCCCCCGGCATTTGATATCAAAAAACTTTTCCGCTCCCAGATCGAAACCAAAACCTGCCTCCGTAATTGCCCAGTCTGAAAGAGCCAAGGCCATTTTGGTTGCCAGAACCGAGTTACACCCATGCGCGATGTTTGCGAATGGACCGCCATGGATAAAGGCCGGCACACCCTCTGTAGTTTGAACCAGGTTGGGGAGCAAAGCATTCTTGAGCAGGGCCGCCATGGCACCGGATGCTTTGAGGCTTTTCGCGGTGACTGGCTCTTCCTTGTAAGTAAAGGCCACAAGAATATTCCCCAGTCGGGATTTCAAATCTTCATAGTTCTCGGCCAGACACAGGATAGCCATAATTTCGGAAGCCGCAGTGATATCAAATCCGCTTTCACGAGGGACGCCCTGCAAAACGCCTCCCAGCCCGATAATAATATTGCGAAGGGCGCGATCATTCATATCCATAACACGCCGCCAGATTATGCGTCTCGGGTCAATCTCTGACAACCCTTCATGGTAAATTTTATTATCCAGCATCGCCGACAACAGATTGTGGGCGGAGGTCACCGCATGAAAGTCGCCAGTAAAATGCAGGTTAATATCTTCTCTCGGCAAAACCTGGCTCAATCCTCCGCCGGTTGCACCGCCTTTCATACCCAGGCAGGGCCCCAGGGAGGGTTCACGGAGCGCCAAACAAACTGATTTGTTGAGCCGGGCCATTGCCTGCCCCAGGCCAATAGTTGTAGTGGTTTTTCCTTCTCCCGCAGGAGTGGGAGTAATGGCGGATACCAGGATCAGTTTTCCTTTGGCGGGGAATTTTTCCAGAACTTCAAGGCGAACCTTGGCCTTATCGTTACCAAAAAGAATGATCTCCCCTTCGTTTAGCCCCAGTTTTTTGGCAATATCAAGGATCGGTTCCATATTCACGAATGGTGTTGGGCAAAATTTTTCTGCCCGGGTTTCTGGACCGCTTATTTTAACCTTTTTACATCTTAGATCATAATCAGATCAGCAAATTCCATAGGACAATCGACGTAAATTTATTATTAATAGAATATGCCGCTAAATAGGAATATATTTATGCAAGAGCGTATCCACCTCCATGAGGACAAATGTTTTTGAGTCGAACAAAACATGTTTGAAATTCTAAAAAAAACATATTTGGCCCCACAGGTATTTAAATATCTACTGCATGCCCCGGATATTGCCCAAAAAGCACTACCAGGACAATTCGTCATAATTCGTCTGGATGAAACCGGGGAACGCATCCCCATTACCATTTCAGATTCCGACCCGACCCAGGGGACACTCACCTTTTACGTTCAAGCAGTTGGTAAAACATCTCTGGAAATGAGCCTTATGAAAATCGGTGATTTTATTTTGGATATTGTCGGACCGTTGGGGAATCCCACTGAAATCAAACGATTTGGAACGGTTGTGGTTATAGGAGGAGGATTTGGCATCGCCGCCATACACCCCATTGCGCGTGCATTGACTCATGCAGGAAACAAAACCATTGCCATTTTAGGTGCCCGAACTAGGGAACTGGTTATCCTTGAAAAAGAATTGCGGTCAACATCGGCAGAAGTTCATATCGCCACCAACGATGGAAGCTACGGCACACAAGGTCTGGTTACGGATGTTCTGAAAACAATGATTGAAAAAAAAGAACCCATTGACCGCGTCATTGCTATCGGCCCCCTGATCATGATGAAAGCAGTGGCGGACTTGACCCGTCCCTGTAACATCCCGACCCTCGTCAGCATGAACCCCATCATGATTGATGGGACAGGCATGTGTGGCGCCTGCAGGGTAACGGTGGATGGTAAAATGAAGTTCGCGTGTGTAGATGGTCCTGAATTCGATGGGCATTCCGTCGATTTCGAAGGACTGCTCAATCGACTAAAAACCTACCTTCCTGAAGAAGCTGAAGCGAAGGAAAAGTATTTAAAAGATACCGGAGGGAAGTGCCGGATCGCGACAATAGCCCAAATATACGGCTGAAAATGAAAAAGGACTTACATCAAAATAAAGTTCCCCGTACTCCGGTTCCGGAACAAAACCCGGAGGAGAGAAGGAAAAATTTTCACGAAGTGAGTCTCGGCTACACTCCAGCAATGGCTCAACTCGAGGCTTCGCGGTGCATCCAATGTAAAAAACCGAAATGTATGATCGGTTGCCCGGTGCGGGTGAACATCCCGGAATTCATTAAAAAGGTTGCCGAAGGTGATTTTTTTGCCGCGGCCCGTATCATTAAAGAGACCAACTCTCTCCCCGCAGTCACAGGCCGGGTTTGCCCGCAGGAAGACCAATGCGAAAAACATTGCGTGATAGGCATCAAGGGCGAACCCCTGGCGATCGGAAAGCTGGAACGGTTCGTTGCCGATTACGAACGCCTGCATCAAAAAGAAACCGCCATCGAAACAGATCCACCCACCGGGAAGAAGATCGCCATCATTGGTGCCGGACCGGCAGGGCTGGCCGCCGCAGGCGACCTGGCAAAGTGGGGACATGAAGTAGTTATCTTTGAAGCCCTGCATAAACCCGGAGGAGTTTTGTTTTACGGTATCCCCGAATTTCGTCTGCCAAAAGAAATCCTTGAAGCGGAGTTGGACTACTTGAAGCGCCTGGGAATTGAGATCAAAGTCAACTATGTGATCGGAAAAATCAAAACCCTGGACGAGTTGATGGAGCGGGATGGATTCAACGCCATCTTCATTGGTACCGGCGCGGGCCTACCCTATTTTCTCGGCATCTCTGGTGAAAATCTCAATGGTGTGTATTCGGCTAATGAATTTTTAACCCGGATCAATTTAATGCACGCCTGGGAGTTCCCGGTGTTCGACACACCCATCCATCACCATAAAACTTTTGCCGTGATCGGAGGCGGCAACACCGCTCTGGACGCGGCCCGCACCGCACTTCGCCTGCCGACAACCGAAAAGGTTCTGCTGGTTTACCGGCGTTCACGGGAGGAATTGCCCGCCCGCCTGGAAGAAATTGAGCACGCAGAAGCTGAAGGAATAGAGTTCCATTACCTGGCCAACCCAATAGAAATCAAAGGCGCCAACGGGTGGGTTTCCGAAATCATCTGCCAGAAAATGCAACTGGGCGAACCGGACGCCTCTGGAAGAAGGCGGCCCCAGCCTGTGGCAAACAGTGCATTCGCCCTGAAAACGGACGCGGTCATTATCGCTCTTGGGAGCGGGGTCAACCCCTTAATCGCGAAAAGTTCCACCGGGTTAAAAACCGATAGCCACGGACATATTGAATTAGTCGATCCCAGTATTAATTTAACGTCCCGGCCCGGTGTGTTTGCCGGCGGCGATATCGTCACCGGTGCGGCAACGGTCATTTCCGCTATGGAGGCTGGGAAAAAGGCCGCCGAAGGAATTCACCATTACGTCATGAACCTTGAACTTTAAAGGAGTTCACCGCTAATGATGGACGATTTAACTGGTCCTTCAGCGGCACCGTCATCATCCGAAGAGGCCTGGCACACCCAGACGGAGGCCGATTTATTCCTGAAACTTGATTCCACCCAAAAAGGCCTGTCCAGTCAAGAAGCCCAATCGCGCCTTCAAACCTATGGGGCTAACAAGCTACCACGGGCTGAACCACCCCCCTGGTGGGAAATTGCTATTCGCCAGTTTCAGAGTCCTTTTGTCTACATCCTGGCCGTCGCGGCAGTCGTATCGCTTTTCATTGGCGAATTGATCGATGCGGGTTTCATTATTGGAGTCCTGTGCCTGAATGCCACAATCGGTGGAATCCAGGAATGGAAAGCCGAACAAAGCGCCCAAGCCTTGCAGAAACTTTTACAAATTCGCGCCACGGTGGAACGTGACGGTCGTGTATACGAAGTTTCTGCCGAGGATGTTGTGCCGGGCGATACCGTTTGGCTGGAATCTGGAAACCGGGTTCCGGCCGACCTGCGTTTATTAATGACCCACGGGCTGGAAATTGACGAATCCCTTTTGACAGGGGAATCTTTGCCGGTTTTGAAAAACTCCGCCTGGAACGGTGAATCATTAGCACCTGTCGCAGACCGGTTAAACATGGGGTATGCCGGCTCTATTATAATTCGAGGGCGGGGTCGGGGCATCGTCACCACCACTGGCATGAATACTGAAATCGGACACCTGGCGAAAGCCATGATGGAGACAGGGTCAGGAAAACCGCCACTTTTAATTCGCATGGAGCAATTCAGTCAGACTCTGGCCTGGGTGGTGATGATATCCATCTTCGTAGTGGGGTTCCTGGGTATCCTGTTTCAGGGCTATGGAGTATTAGACATGTTTATGTTCGGCGTGGCCCTGGCAGTCGCTGTAATACCCGAAGGCCTGCCGATCGCCCTCACCATCGCCCTGGCGATAGGGACCAAACGTATGGCCGAACATGGTGTCATTGTGCGCCGCCTCGCCGCGGTAGAAGGGCTCGGCAGTTGCACCATGATCGCCAGTGATAAAACCGGGACACTTACCTGCAATGAACTGACAGTCAAAGAAATCTACCTGCCAAATGGATCGGTGTGCCGGGTCAGTGGTCAGGGGTTTGCACCCAATGGAAAAATAATATTCAACGAACATACTATAAATTCCATAAACGAAGTGGAAGGGTTGGAGTCGCTGATAACCACTGCGGTATTGTGCAATGAGGGGGACCTTCATGCTCATGACGGCAAATGGTCGCATCGCGGAGACCCGACAGATATCGCCCTCCTCAGCCTGGGACAAAAAATCGAAGTCGGGCAAGAACAATTGCTGGAAACCTGCCCGCAGGTAAACCAGATTCCTTTTGAGCCGGAATACCAGTTTTCCGCTTCCTTCCATCAATTGCCCAGTGGAGAAATTCGCACCTTTGTTAAAGGGTCGCCTGAACAGGTGCTGTCAATGTGCCTTGTAGAAAAGAAATCCATCAAAACAATTCTTCAAATTGTTGAGGGAATGGCAGAAAAAGGTTACCGGGTGCTGGCGTTCGCCCACGGCCCGGCACCCAAAAACCTGGACCCTCATCATCCCCCGGCAGAACCGACTAAACTTGAATTCCTCGGCCTCGCCGGAATGATCGACCCACTCAGGGAAGGGGTGTGCGAAGCCATCGCGTCCTGCCGTGATGCCGGAATCGATGTGGCCATCATCACGGGAGACCACCCGATCACAGCTTTCACAATCGCCCGAGAGTTGGGGCTGGAGGTGACCCCGGAGCAAGTGGTCAAAGGATCCCAGTTGCAGGGCAAGTCCCCCGAAGAAATGCGGGAGGTCGTTAAAACCGCTCGCGTTTTCGCCCGAGTGGCTCCCTATCAAAAACTTGAACTGGTGAACGCCATGCGTGCGGCGGGCCATTTCGTGGCCGTCACGGGCGACGGGGTGAATGACGCCCCAGCCCTTAGAACCGCAAATATTGGTGCCGCCATGGGGCAGTCCGGAACCGATGTGGCCCGCGAAGCCGCAGAACTGGTGATCAGCGACGATAATTTTGCCACCATTGTTAAGGGAGTGAGACAGGGCCGCATTGCTTATGAAAATATCCGCAAAGTCATCTTCATGCTAATCTCAACCGGCGCGGCAGAGGTTGTCGTGGTCACCCTGGCTGTTGCGG
>PCTK01000147.1:9654-9796 GCA_002786505.1 Nitrospinae bacterium CG22_combo_CG10-13_8_21_14_all_47_10
GTTACCTCTCACTCCTGTACAACTGCTGTGGATGAACCTGGTCACACAGGGTATTCAGGATGTTTCTATGGGATTCGAACCCGGCGAAGGCGATGAGTTGAAGCGGAAACCCCGGGACGTTGGGGAACCGATCTTCAATCAC
>PCTK01000147.1:9898-11681 GCA_002786505.1 Nitrospinae bacterium CG22_combo_CG10-13_8_21_14_all_47_10
CTAGAAACATATTGCTGTTATTCATCGTTTTGTTTGTAAACATTCATATGTTCAACTGCCGGTCAGAAACCAAATCGGCCTTTAAAACACCGCTACTGCAAAATCCCGTTTTGCTGTTTGGAGTCCTGGGCGCATTTCTCAGCCACGTTCTGGCTATGTACCTTCCAGCAGGACAAATGATTTTAAAAACCCAACCGGTTGATGGGCAGACCTGGCTATTGGTAGTCGCACTCGCCTCCACCAGCATTTTGTTGATGGAGTGGCATAAGCGATGGTGGAACAAACGGCAGGAAAGAAAGCAGTAAAGGCCTTTTTGAAAATAGCTTGCGCAGATGCAAGTGCCCCCTTGCCGCACATAAAATGGTGAGCCGTCTCGGGATCGAACCGAGGACCTACTGACTGATTAAGGGAATTAAATATCTGTGCTCAGGCGTATATTTTTTCTTTTTTTACTTTTTTAGGTTTAATGCGATTTTTTATTTTCGGTTCGGGCTTTATGCAGATTCTATAGCCCATTGCATTTAAAGTTGTGTTTAAGCTGTCAAACCTTGGGTTTCCTTTTGTTGAAAAGGATTTATAAAGATGCTCCCTGTTTAAATTTGTCACTTTTGAAATCGCAGTAAACCCTCCCTTGACCTTGATAACATTTCTGACTGCGGCTAGAAATGCTCGCGGATCATCCTCTTCAAGCGCGGCGTTTAAATACGCTTCCACCTTTTTTTTGCCAGTTAATAATCTGGCAAGGCTCTCCTCCTGTGATATCAGGCGTCCCATGGTTTATAATCTCCCTTTTTCGTTATAAATCCCCCTTAAGGTCAGCCCAAATCCTTTGTGCTTCCTCGATTATTTTTTGCTGATCTTTCTTTTGGCTTCCTGCCAGCAAAACAACCAGTTTTTTCCCTTTCCTTCCAAAATAAATTCTATATCCCGGTCCATAGTTGATGATGGATTCCGTCACACCCTTTCCAACCGACTTTGATTTGCTAAAACTACCCTGCGCCATCAAATCAATTCTGCTTTGAATCTTGAATATAGCTCTATCGTCTTTTAAAGACTCGTGCCATTTTTGAAAACCTTCGTAGCTCAGAACTTCTATCTTCTCTTCCATTACCTCTCCCACCAAACCATTCTATACGCGAGGCAGGTTTGCCATCATCCGCAGTGTAGTTTATAACGCACATTTTGTCAAAAGGAAAAGAAGGTCAAGATCAGCAAAGAGGTGGAGGATAATTAACATCCGCTCATCAACCTAATATTGGTTGTCTTTACAAAACTTTGATTTCAGGCTGGTTTCTCTTATCTGCTTACTTTTAGCAAGTTTTAGGCGTTCTATAAATTCCATCATTTCGGTGAATTCTGCCCTTTTGGATATTTCTATCATAAATTTATCATAGAGGAAGGGATGTCGATTCAGGCGGTCCTGGGTCGGCCAATTTCATGGCGCAGTAGGTCTTGCCGCTCCCACGCCGCCCGATGCAATCGAAGGTTTCCGTCACCGCGTTGATCTGGAGCTTGAGGGTTTGTTTAATGGTTTTCATCGGCACACCATGGATTGGTTTTCGTTCCGCCATCGTAGGCTTCGGCCAGTCCTTCCTGCAAAAGCCGGGCACCAAGGTCCTGCCCATCGACCACCACGTCCGCAACGATCCGGAAATATTTTCCCCGGCTCAAGTTCGATCAAGCGGGCGCGGCACGCAATATAGAGTCAAGCAGAGATTTTACCCCTTTACTTTATCTTTACGGACTTTACAGTCTCCGGAAAATCGACTTTCGCCCCGCCCCC
>PCTK01000038.1 GCA_002786505.1 Nitrospinae bacterium CG22_combo_CG10-13_8_21_14_all_47_10
TACAAAAATGCACACCCTTAAAGATTCTAAAGAAAGCCAGGATTCCCAGGCGCGGTCAATCATTGAAACTGCACGCAAAGTTCTCGACATTGAGAGTCAGGCAATAGCAGAACTGGAGAGTCGGATTGACTCCCAGTTCGTCGAAGTCGTGCGCCATCTGAACCAGTGCAAGCACCTCATTGTAACAGGGGTTGGGAAATCAGGCCTGATTGGGAAAAAAATTTCATCCACGTTTTCGAGTATCGGACTGCCATCCCTTTTTCTGCATGCGGCAGATGCCAGCCATGGAGACCTTGGGATGATTTCCCAGGGAGATACGGTTATCGCCATCTCCAACAGCGGAGAAACAGAGGAGATTGTAAAACTGCTCCCGGTTTTTAATCGGATCCATTGCACGCTGGTGGGAATGACCGGCAATAAGCTGTCCAGCCTGGCCAAAAGAAGTGACTATGTTCTTGATGTAAGCGTTAAAGAAGAAGCCTGCTCTAAAGACCTGGTTCCTACAGCCAGCACAACCGCCGCCCTGGCTATGGGTGACGCGCTTGCGATGGCTTTCATGGAACTTCGCGGAGTGCAGGCTGAGGATTTCGCGCTCAACCATCCCGGTGGCAGTCTCGGCCGGAAACTCCTCACCCTGGTCGACGACCTGATGCATTCAGGGGAAGACATCCCCATCGTTAAGGAAAATACAGATATCTACCAGGTACTAAAAGAGATCTCCTTGAAAAGACTGGGAGCCACCCTGGTTGTCAGCAATGAAGGACATCTACTAGGCATCATCACAGATGGGGACATTCGGCGCCTCCTCGAAAAGAAATCAGATGTTTCGCGGGTTTGCGCAAAAGATATCATGAGTTACAATCCAAAAATCATTACAAGAGATACTCTGGCGGCAAAAGCGGTTAGAATCATGCAGGACCATTCCATCACCTCCCTGGCCGTGGCCAGTAATGTCAAGAAAATAGAAGGAATCATTCATTTGCATGATATTCTCAAGGCAGGTGTCGTTTAACCCTTACCCGAACTTATCTCAATTTAAATTATGACCGGCGACGAACTCAGAAAAAAATTCGTGCAGTATTTTAAAGATCGGGGGCATACAGTCGTGCCCAGTTATTCCCTGGTTCCTAAAAATGATCCCACCCTCATGTTTACCAACGCGGGAATGGTGCAATTCAAGAATGTGTTTCTGGGAGAAGAGAAAAGGGACTTTAAACGCGCCGTGTCGATACAAAAATGCGTTCGTGCCGGGGGCAAGCACAATGACTTGGAAATGGTGGGACGCACAGCCCGTCATCACACTTTTTTTGAAATGCTTGGCAATTTTTCATTCGGTGATTATTTCAAAAAAGAAGCCATTCAGTTTGGCTGGGAATTCTTGACAGATGTGATAGGCCTGCCTCGCGACCGTCTGTATATCTCCGTCTTTGAGGATGATGACGAGGCTTTCAACCTGTGGGTTGATGAAATAAAAATGCCGCGCGAACGAATATACAAGATGGGGGAAAAGGACAACTTCTGGGCCATGGGCCCCACCGGTCCCTGCGGCCCCTGTTCGGAAATATTTATCGATCAGGGTAAGTCGGTGGGTTGCGGGAAACAGACCTGCCAGGTCGGTTGCGATTGCGACCGGTTTCTGGAAATCTGGAATCTGGTTTTCATGCAATATGACCGGGATGAAGAAGGCAAACTCACCCCTCTACCCAATCCTTGCATTGACACCGGCATGGGCCTGGAAAGGCTGGCCGCGGTTGTTCAGGGGCGCACCACCAATTACGATACCGACCTCATGATGTCCATCATCACTGAGGCGGCCCGCATAACAGGAAAAGAATATGGCAGGCAGGATGAAGTGGATGTCTCACTCAGGGTGCTGACCGACCATGCCCGGGCGGCGGCATTCCTCATCAGCGATGGAGTCATCCCCTCCAACGAAGGCCGGGGTTATGTCCTGCGTAAAATCATGCGGCGGGCTCTTCGCCATGGAAAACTTCTTGACCAGAAAGGCCCCTTTTTTCACCGCATCACCAGCAAGGTGGTCGATAACTTTAAAGATGCGTATCCGGATTTAAGCACTAACAAGGACTTTATTTACAAGGTTGTCATCAATGAAGAAGAAAGTTTCGGCAACACCCTGCATTACGGAACGCAACGCCTGGAAGAAATCATAGAAAAGTTGCGCAGGGAAAAACTCTCCACCATACCCGGAGAAGAAATCTTCAAGCTCTATGACACTTACGGTTTTCCCACCGACCTGATAGAAGAAACAGCCAAGGACGCGGGGCTGGCCCTCGATATGGAAGGTTACACACGGGCCATGAATGAACAGAAGACCAAGGCTATGGCCTCATGGAAAGGCTCTGGAGAAAAAGAAGTAGCGCCATTTTATAAAGAATTTCTGCAATCTTCACCTCCCACCACCTTTCAAGGTTATGGCACCACCCAAGGCCAGGGCCAGGTATTGGCTATTTTGAAGGGCCCGGTACCTGTGGATTCCGCCAGCGTGGGCGAAGAGATAGAATTTTTGACAGACAATACTCCCTTTTATGGAGAATCTGGAGGCCAGGTCGGCGATTCCGGTCTAGCCTATAACGAAAGCATTAAACTGAAACTCAAGGATGCAACCAAGCCCCTGCCCGGCCTGGTCGTTCATAAAGCAAAAGTTGTAAAAGGAACTCTGCGTGTCGGGGACCACCTGACACTGGAAGTCAACCCTGAGAAACGGGGGAACACAGCCCTCAACCATTCCGCTACTCATCTTTTGCAGGCGGCTCTCAAGGAAGTTCTGGGCGAACATATCAAGCAGGCAGGTTCACTGGTAGCACCCGACCGGTTGCGTTTTGACTACACGCATTTTTCGCCTTTAACGGATAAAGAACGAGTCCGCATTGAGTCGCGTGTTAATGAGAAAATTCGGGAAAACATCCCGGTCGCAACACGCGAAATGGCTATCGAAACTGCCATCAAGGAAGGTGCCGTGGCCCTGTTTGGGGAAAAGTATGGCGATACCGTCCGTGTTGTAGATATCCCAGGATTCAGCAAGGAGTTGTGCGGCGGCACTCATGTTTCGGCAACTGGCGATATCGGCTTGTTCCGAATAACTTCTGAAGGAGGCATTGCCTCCGGCGTCCGGCGTATTGAAGCCGTAACAGGCGCAACGGCTTATGATACCATCCGGGCAGAGCAAGATTCTTTAGCCGCAATTCGCACACTCTTAAAAGCGCCGTCCAACGAGGAAATTGCCAAACTGAAAAAATTGCTGGAGAAAAACCGGCAACTGGAAAAAGAAATCGCTATCCTTAAGGAAAGGATGGTCAGGGGGCAAGAGTCTTCCGGTAATGATGAGGTTAAAAAAGTAGGCAATGTTTCCGTGCTGATCAAAAAACTGGAAGGCATGGATGCAAAAACCCTGCGCACTTTTATCGACAATGCCAAGAACCAGTTAAAATCCGGGGTTGTTGTCGTTGGCTCCGTTGTCGAGGGTAAAGTTTCCATGGCCGCAGGTGTCACCAAAGACCTGACCGACAAATACCATGCTGGGAATATCATCAAAAGTATAGCGGTGATAATAGGAGGAAGTGGGGGGGGCAGGCCAGACATGGCGCAAGCTGGCGGCCCTCAGGTTGACAAGCTTGACGATGCCCTCAAAAAAGCAGACGAGTTGATCCGCGCCACCTGACCCTTAAAATAGAAAGTTCTATAGAAATGGATCAAGGAATCCTGTATTATTTCTTATCATTCATTAATCAATCCGGCTGAGATTTTCCGGAAAGGACTACATATGAGCGAAATTCTAGGTTCCACAGGTTCCAGTTCTCCTATCAACCCCATCAGAAAAAAAGAACTGGATAGCAATTGGAAAATCGTCGCGGCAAAAGCGGTCACCGACGATTCATTCAAAAAAATTCTAGCCGCAGACCCTATTAAAGTTCTGGAAGAACATGGGTTGAAAGTATCTCCGCAAATAAAAATCAATTATGACGAGACCAACAAGGAATATAACTTCAGCGTTCCCGCCAATGCCACGGAAGAACTACAGGCTGAAACTCAGTGGTGGGCCTGGCGTTTAAAGATGATCAAAGAGTTCTCTCAGGAATTGAGTCGTCAGGTGGGGACCGTAGTAGGCTTTGATGGCAACTAATTTATACTATGATAACAATACGCGCCCGTAGCTCAGCTGGATAGAGTGGCGGTTTCCGGTACCGTAGGTCGGAGGTTCGAATCCTCTCGGGCGTACCATTATAAAAGCACTTGGCTCACATTGGGCTGAGTGCTTTTTTATTGGGAAATATCCAGCCATTCATTTTGCCATTTAAAATATTAAGTTGCGGAAGGCAGTGATCAATTGTAGGTTGTAAAGAGAAGATTAGACCTTAAAGTTTTTGGACCAATGGAGATAAAATTCACCACTCGCCGGGTACAAAAAGATCATGACACTTCCCATAGTGAGCGCTCTTCAGGGAGAAAGCATTCGTGTTCGAGGCTTGGTTCAAGGGGTGGGGTTCCGTCCCGCAGTTTGGCGTTTCGCCAAAGAATGTGGTTTGACCGGCGAGGTGTTGAATGACGGTGAAGGAGTTTTGATCCGGGTCTGGGGTTCCCAACAGGAACTGGACAAATTCGTAAACCTCATAACCCATAAAGCCCCGGCTCTGGCACGTATAGACAAAATAGAGCGAAAACAGATCCACGCACCCCCCTGCCCTGCCGATGATTTTAAAATTATAGCAAGTAATAACCAATTCGTTCAAACGGGCATCATTCCGGATGCCGCAACATGCCCCGACTGCCTGGAAGAATCCCTAAACCCTCTGAGTCGCCGTTATCGCTACCCTTTCACCAACTGTAGTCACTGCGGGCCGAGACTTTCCATTATTTCGTCTCTTCCTTACGACCGTACTCATACCAGCATGGCCATGTTCGCAATGTGCGACCCCTGTAAAGACGAATACAAAAATCCGGCCGACCGGCGTTTTCACGCTCAACCAATCGCCTGCCCTTCTTGCGGCCCAAGAATTTCACTTCAGCGGGGTGATGGGCATACATTTAACCTGGACGGAATGGATGAAGTGGCGGGTGCTTGCACCTTGTTGCAACAAGGAAAAATTCTGGCTATTAAAGGCATTGGTGGATTCCACCTGGCTTGTGATGCGACAAATAAAGATACTGTAGAAAAACTGCGCCAACGCAAACAACGTTATGGCAAGCCGTTGGCCCTTATGGCCAGGGATATCAAAATAATCGAACGTTATTGCTCGGTCAATGAACTTGAAAAATCCATATTGGAAAGTTTTTCCGCGCCCATTGTCCTTCTTGCGGCAAAGGGAGAAAATCATCTGCCCGATGGCGTAGCGCCAGGCATCAACACTTATGGATTCATGCTACCTTGCACTCCCCTGCACCATTTGATTTTGGAGCGCATGGACCATCCTATTGTATTCACCTCTGGAAATCTTTCCGAGGAACCGCAATGTGTGGACAATGATGAAGCACAGGACCGCCTAAAGGATATCGCTGATTATTTCCTGTTCCATAACCGGGATATTGTCAACCGCATTGACGACTCCGTGGTTCGTGTTATGAACAACAAGGCTCACCTGCTCCGCCGGGGACGCGGCTACGCACCCGACACGTTCTCATTACCCCCAGGCTTTGAAAGCACTCCTCCCCTGTTGGCCCTGGGCGGTCAACTTAAAAACACATTTTGCCTGATTAAAAATGGGCAGGCCTTTCTTTCCCAGCATATTGGGGATTTGGAAAATTCAATCGCCTTTGATGACTACAAAAGAAATATCGATTTATATCGGAAACTTTTCCAACAAAAGCCTCAAGCACTGGCAGTGGACTGCCACCCTGAATACCTGACCACAAAATTTGGCAACGAATTCCCGGACAACGTGGAGGTGCTGGAAGTGCAACATCATCACGCCCATATAGCGGCCTGCATGGCTGAAAATAATATGCCTTTAAATTCCCCGCCCATATTGGGAGTGGCTCTGGACGGATCGGGTTATGGAGAAAATGGATCTCTATGGGGCGGAGAATTCCTTCTTGCGGATTATTCAAGTTTTAAGCGGCTTGGAAGTTTCAAACCCATCCCTTTGCTTGGAGGCAGTCAAGCCATGCGTGAGCCCTGGAGAAACACTCTGGCGCATATTTTGACAAGTATAGGCTGGGAAGAGTTCACCCTCCAATATAAAAAACTGGAGTTGGTAAATTTTTTACAAGCTAAACCTGTTGGCACCTTCCAGTCTATGATTGAAAAAAATTTTCAATGTCCACAAACCAGCTCCGTAGGAAGGTTATTCGATGCGGTCGCGGCGGCCATAGGAGTGTGCCGTGAATATGCGCTTTATGAGGGGCAAGCGGCCATGGAATTAGAAGCCTTGATCGACGAAACGATTGTTGCCAGGAACGAAAAGTTTGGTTACCCTTTCATCATTAACTCATCCAAAGAAAGCTTTCCCTGTGTTATTGATCCACGTAATATGTGGAAAGCATTATTTGAAGATTTAAAGGGAACGGTTTCAATATCTGAAATTTCAACAAGGTTCCACATTGGCCTGGCTTGTGCCGTGACAGATATGGTCAATAAGATCGTCGAACAAAATCTCTCCATCCGCACAGTGGCATTAACTGGCGGAGTTTTTCAAAATAAATTCTTGTTGGAGCAGGTGACTGAAAAATTGCAAAAACGAAAATACAAAGTTTTGTCTCATAGCAGGGTTCCTTGCAATGATGGAGGTCTTTCTCTGGGACAGGCAATGGTCGCAACAGCAAGGCTATGCCTTAAGGAATAAATAATATGTGCTTAGGAATTCCAGGGAAAATCATAGAAATCACCAGCACTGAAAACAAGCTTGCCCGCGTAGACGTGGCGGGTGTGAAGCGGCAAATCAATATCGCCTGCATTGTTGACGATGATCATCCGCCTGAAAGTTGTGTCGGAGACTGGGTGTTGGTCCATGTCGGGTTTGCTATGGTCCGAATCAATGAGGAGGAAGCCACAAGAACCCTTGAGTTGCTCCGCAAGATGGGGGAGATGCAGGATGAAATTAAGGCAATGCAAAAATCAGAGGAGGACAACTCATGAAATATGTCGATGAATTTCGTGATCCAGAGCAGGCTCGCAAGTGGCTGGAGAAAATTTCCGCGCTGGCGAAACTGGCCCAGGCCGGAAAAGACCGCCCATTGCATATTATGGAAGTTTGCGGCGGACACACGCATACTATTTTTCGCTACGGCATTAAACAAATGTTGCCGCAGGAAATTGAACTGGTTCACGGGCCAGGATGCCCGGTGTGCGTGTTGCCCATGGGGCGGGTTGATGATTGCGTCGCTCTGGCTGAGCACCCGGAAGTTATTTTAACCACATTTGGCGATGCCATGCGAGTGCCGGGATCACAAAAAAGCCTGCACCAGGCAAAAGCCGAAGGGGCCGATGTGCGGATGGTGTATTCCCCCACAGACGCTTTGAGTATTGCTCGAAAACATCCTGACAAAGAGGTGGTTTTTTTCGCATTAGGATTTGAAACCACCATGCCAAGCACGGCATTGACGGTATTGCAGGCGGAAGAAGAAGGCATTGGAAATTTTTCGTTGTTTTGCAACCATATTACGATTATCCCGACCATTAAGGCGATTCTTGATTCGCCGGATTTGCAACTGGATGGGTTTCTCGGGCCGGGGCATGTGAGCATGATCATTGGTCAACACCCCTATTCATTTATAGCCAAACAATATAAAAAACCTTTGGTCATCTCCGGTTTTGAGCCTCTGGACATTTTGCAATCTATTTGGATGATTCTGAGTCAGTTGAAAGAACATCGACATGAAATAGAGAACCAATATGGACGGATAGTTCAAAGTGAAGGAAATCATAACGCTCTGTCAGCTATTGAAAAGGTTTTCGAGGTAAGAGAGTTTTTCGAATGGCGCGGCCTGGGGTCGATTGAGCACTCCGGGGTCCGTGTCCGTGAAGGTTATGCCCGCTACGATGCCGAGCGGAAATTTTCAATTCCAAATCTAAAAATTGCCGATCCAAAATCCTGTCAATGCGGGGAGGTTCTGAGGGGAACTCTTAAACCAAAAGATTGCAAGGTATTTGGAACCACCTGCAAGCCGGAAACTCCTTTGGGTGCATTAATGGTTTCCACAGAGGGAGCCTGCGCGGCTTATTATTCCTATGGACAGATAGACTCAAATCAAATAATTTCTTGAATGTTTAGCGCATGAATTCTCGTGTTGGAAAAGCATCAATCACTCTCGCCCATGGTAGCGGCGGTAAGGCCATGCGCGATCTTATCGAAAACGTAATCGTGAAGAGTTTTGATAACCCGGCTTTGACTCCACTTGAAGACCAGGCCCGTTTCGACCTTAAAGAACTGACCTGCCGGGGAGACCGCCTGGCTTTCACAACAGATTCCTATGTAGTTGACCCGTTATTTTTTCCCGGCGGGGATATCGGAACCCTGTCGGTCAATGGAACGATCAATGACCTGGCAATGGGCGGTGCGGTGCCTCTCTATTTAAGCTGTGGGTTCATCCTTGAGGAAGGCCTGCCTATTGAAACCCTGCGTCAGGTAACAGAATCCATGAAACAGGAGGCAGAAAAATCACAGGTGTCCATTGTGACCGGTGACACAAAAGTAGTGCCTCGAGGTGCCGCCGATAAAATGTTTGTCAATACAGCAGGTATAGGAGTCATTCCAAAGGAGGTAGACATTGCCTCCACCCGCGCAAAACCCGGTGACCTGGTTATACTCAATGGATTCATTGGAGACCATGGCGCGGCCATCCTCATAGCAAGAGGCGACCTTTCGCTTGAATCCTCAGTTGAAAGTGATTGCCAGTCTTTAAGCAGGCTGGTCCAGGCTATGTTGAAAGTCTGCCCGGACATTCATTGCTTGCGCGATGCTACCCGTGGAGGGGTGGCGACCGTCCTGAATGAATTCGCTCAAAGCTCCGGTGTCTGCATTAAAATGGATGAAACAAAAATTCCTATCCGGGATGAAGTGAGGGGCGTGTGTGAAATCCTTGGACTGGACCCGCTTTACCTTGCAAATGAAGGAATCTTGCTGGCAATTGTTCCACGAGACTGTGCGGAGCAGGTCGTAGAGACAATGCGGTTTTTACCCGAGGGACAAAATTCGATGATTATTGGAGAAGTGGTTGAGGCCCCTGCAAAAAGGGTAGTTATGAAAACCAGCTTCGGTGGAGAACGAATTGTAGATATGATGGTTGGCGAACAACTCCCCCGAATCTGTTAAACAGGTACAGTCACACCCTGAACCGGAACAACAATGATACATACATTATTACTGGGATTTCTAATAGGTTTGAAACATGCATTGGAGGCCGACCATGTTGCCGCTGTCGCCACCCTTGCTTCGAAGGCAACCATCAAGGAAGGACTGGTACTGGGAGCCACCTGGGGATTAGGACACACGATCACATTATTTATTTTTGGTTCGGCCGTCTTGATCATTGATACGGTGATCTCCGAACAGTTGGCTCTCACCCTGGAGTTTTTTGTTGGATGTATGCTGGTGATCATGGGCGGAGCTCTCCTAAAGGAAATGTTTGAAAAGCGCATCCATCTTCATATACATCGTCATTCAAATGGAATCCCCCATCTGCATTTTCACTCCCATGCGCAGGATAATATCGAACATCAAGCCAACCCTCACCAGCACAATCACACTCAACCGTTCGCCATTCGAGCCTTATGGGTAGGAATGATGCACGGAATGGCAGGCTCTGCCGCTTTAATCTTATTGACCCTCGATTCTGTTTCATCTATCGGAACGGGAATCCTTTACATATTGTTTTTTGGAATCGGATCCATGTTTGGCATGGCCTTGCTTTCCATGGTGATCATTATTCCCCTGCGTTACACAGAATTCACCGCAAACCGTGCCTACCAGGGATTACAAACTTTCATTGGGTTGGCAACGCTGTTTCTTGGAATGATGATTATTTATGAGACGGGCATCACCAACAGGCTTTTCATTTAGATAGAGCACCCATTGAACAAGGATAAAAAAAATAAATCGTGAAAAAGTTGTTTTTCGTTAAATTTCTGATCTTTGTAGCCCCGGCCTAAAGATTCAAAGCCTGCCTGATTTTTTGCAAAAGAAATTCAAAATTTACCGGTTTTTCAATACAGGCATGAGCCCCCTCACTCATGTAGTCGTCCACTTCACCGGCCTTAATGATCGCCGAAACCATGATGATCCTGGTGTTCGGCAACCTTTTTCTTAAGCAGGATAATAGCTCCAGTCCGCCGTGGGGCATTCGCACGTCGAGTAAAATGCAATCTGGTTGAAATTCCTCGGCCTTGACCATGGCCATTTTCCCATCAAATGCGGTTTGAACTAAAAACCCTTGACTGGTTAGAAACCTCGAAAGTAATTGGCAAATCTTTAATTCATCATCCACCAATAAAATTTTTGATTTTGTCATCATCCGCAACATCTTATTTACAATTTCATTCTAGATAAAAATATCACATAGCGCTTTATTTATCAAAAATAAAGATTGACTTAAGAAAAAACGATAAGAATATGCAACCTAAAAAAGCGAGGGAAAAATGAAAATAGAAGATGCCCTTTTTGGCAAAAATAGACAAAAACCTTGGACATCCAAAAAGAAAAAGGACCAAAAATCCTTCAAGGAACATTTGGAGGAGAGCTTGGGCAATAAAAAGTCCGAGGTTCAAAAACAGATCAAAAAACACATCCTGGATATTCTGGTCTAAACCGCAAGCACCTCCAAGACTGCGTCCATTTATTTTAGCGTTAAAATAAAGAGGTGTTATAATGGGCCAAGTTTAAATCAAGTATAAACCTCACATCTGAAAGGCAAAGAATGAAAAAAGGAATGAAATTAGTTTTGATCTTTTTCGCAATTTCCCTTTTAGCCTCCTGTGCCTCTGATGGCGTTATTTTGCCCAATATGGTTCCCAGTGCCGAAAAAACCTTTGAGGTCAACGAACAGGGGACGGTAGAAATTCTTGGCCAGGATATGATCACCGAGCCAACTCACTGGCTTTACGTCGAATGCGATCATTGGAGTGGGTGTTATATGCGTTGTCAGGGAAAAATAAATTCCTGCAAAAAAGTAGCTACGGATTCCGGTCTTGAGGTGGATTATATTTATTCCCGGGCGGGATCAGAGAAATAAAGAAGTGGGTTGCGGTGTGGGTTTAACAGGGAAGCCCATAACGTGATGATAACTTCCCTGAGAAGGAGGTGATCCCATGCTATCTGACAGTACCCAGGGAGCTTCCGGAGTAATTTGTTAACCCCAAGTTAACGGAAGCTCCTGTGCTTTAATAGCGCCCCGCTTGCAAAGCGGGGCGTTTTTTTATTTTGTATTTTTTGAATCCCGGTCACTCGCTACCAGTTTTAGTATTAGGTTCATTAAAGCCTTTAATTATGCTATTTTTAAAGTCCGCAATA
>PCTK01000214.1:0-147 GCA_002786505.1 Nitrospinae bacterium CG22_combo_CG10-13_8_21_14_all_47_10
AAGAATCTTGAACAACAACTTGTATAAGGGGATGTAGTCAAATAACCAGACTGCCCGGAAGAAAGTTTTACGTAACTTGCCATTTTCGCCTGAATGTTTAAAACTACCCTATTCATCGCCGTGAGCGACTGTAAGGAGCGTTGCGGC
>PCTK01000214.1:165-11341 GCA_002786505.1 Nitrospinae bacterium CG22_combo_CG10-13_8_21_14_all_47_10
CCTCTTGCTATTGCATTTACAGGAATCTGGTTTAAAATTTATAGAGTTCGGCTGAAAAAAGCACAATTGGGCAACACATCGTCTTTTATGGAATATCTGGCATTGTCCATCAAAAAGATAATGGAAATGACCATGGTTTTCGCAAGAATAACTTTTGTTGTTCCGCTTTTCATTATCGGAGTTCTGTCTGGATTCATTCCAGCCTATGCTGACGCCAACCAGGATTGCCCCCAGCAAAGAAACACCCTGAAAGCCCCCAAAAAGATTTTCAAAACGAAAAATCCTCTCCGCTCTACGCAAATAAACATTTCCGCCGGACAAGAATTATATTTTCAGGTTCGAAAAGAGCTCGGCTGTGTTCGCTGTCATGGTCCTGCCGGTGATGGGAAAGGGGATATGTCTGCAGGCCTGGAGCCTCCTCCACGAAATTTCAGTTGCGCCGCCATGATGAATAAAATCCCTGATGGCCAATTGTTCTGGATCATTAAAAATGGTTCTGCCAATACAGCAATGTATAGCTATGACAAGCTGAAGGACAAGGATGTGTGGCAGTTGGTTCTGTTTATCAGACAGTTTTCGAAAAAATAGGGCTTGTGGAAAAGTTTCACTTTCCCAGTTCAAATTGCGTAGATATTCTTCATTTACTATTGAATAAATTGCCCTGCCAATTGGTAACTCCATGGAGTTCTAAATTAAAACCAAAAATGATGTATTGATTTGAATAAAAACCTGGCTAAGATATTTTATAAGTATTAGAAATACCGGATCTCCATATGGGCGAAGAAATTTCATATATCAAAGAATTCCTTGATGAGATTGCGGAAACCCTTGGCCGCCTGGACAGTCAGTTCGTGACTCTGGAGAAAAATCCCTCCGACAAGGATTGCCTTACTAAAATCTTTCGAGACCTCCACACCATTAAGGGAAGTTGCGGCCTGCTGGGACTCAATAAGCTGGAATCGATCACTCACTCCGGCGAAAACCTTTTAGGAAAATTGCGGGACGGGAAATTGACTCTCAAACCAGTCATGGTTACCAACTTGCTGGGAATGATGGATGCCATCTGGAAAACCGTGGCTTGTCTTAAAAAGGACGGTCAGGAAGGCCCTGCCGATTATTCCACCCTGATAGAAAATCTGGCCCTGCTGGAAAAAAGCCAACTCCCTCCCGGAGAACCGGAAAAAACTTTGCCGCATGCTTCCACTCCCCCTGCGGAGCATTTGAAAGCCTGCATAGACGATGACAGTCGGCCCGATGGCGTCCTGACCGCAGAGACCGCTAACTATGGAGACCTTGCTCACAAAGCCGGGGACAAAGAGGGCCCAGTAGTAGGTAGCTCTGAAGGCACAAATATTCGTGTAGACGTTGAGCTTCTCGATTCTTTGATGAATCTGGTGGGAGAAGTTGTTCTGGCCCGCAACCAATTTACCCGTATCATCCAAAGCAGTGATAATACAGCGATTCTGGGGACTTCACAAAGCCTCAATCGGGTGACCACCGACCTTCAGGAAACCGTGATGAAGGCCCGGATGCAACCCATTAAAAATGTCTGGGACAAACTTCCCCGAATGGTTCGCGATATTTCAATGACCTGTGGCAACAAAATTCGCCTGGAGATGGAAGGGCAGGATTCCGACCTTGACAAATCACTGATCACCGCTATCCAGGACCCCATTATGAACATTATCCGCAATGCCATTGCGCATGGCATTGAGACCCCTGAAGAAAGGCGCAAACTGGGCAAACCGGAGGAAGGGGTCATCAGGCTCCGTGCTTTCAATCAAAGTGGGCAGATACACATTGAAGTCCAGGATGATGGCCGCGGGGTGGATTTACAGGCTGTCAAAAAAAAGGCCGTTGATGAAAAACGGATAACTCCCGAGCAGGGAGAAGTTTTGAACGACAAGGACTGCGGAAAGCTGTTGTTTATGAGAGGGTTTTCCATGACCAAAAACAGCCTGGTGAAACCGACAAAGGGCGATGGCCTGGCCCATACCCGTACTTTAGTGGAAAAAATTGGTGGTGCCCTGGATATTGAAATTCAACCTGCAAAATTCACCACCTTGAAAATTAAAATTCCGTTAACGCTTGCCATCATTCCAGCGTTGATCATTTCCAGCGGTTCAAACCGTTTCGCCATTCCCCAGATAAATATTAGAGAGTTGATCAGGCTGGAAGGGGAACAAAATCTTAAACAAATTGAGGAAATCGCAGGGAGGCAGTTCTATCGTTTGCGGGGGAATTTACTACCACTTGTCCACTTCAACCAGATTCTTAAAACTGATAACCACGGACACCGGCCTGACTTGAATATAGTGGTGCTTCAGACGGATGATCTACAGTTCGGGCTGGTGGTAGAACAAATTTATAATAGCGAAGAGATTGTTGTCAAAAACCTGGAGAACCTTTTAAAGAACATTGAAGTATTTTCCGGAGTCACCATAATGGGGAATGGGGAAATCGTTCTCATTCTTGATGTAACGGGACTCGCTCAAAATTCCCTGATGGTTCCGGGCGAAAGGGAGGAACTTGTAAAACCTGTATCCTCTTCCCAGTCAGAAGACGGGGAAACTCAAACCTTGCTGATCGTCAACCTGAGCAATACACGGGAAATGGCCATCCAACTTTCAGATGTTACCCGTTTGGAAGAAATAAAAATGTCTGACCTTGAAATCGCAGGGGAAGAATATGTGGTCCAGTATCGTGGTGAAATAATGCCCCTGATCGACATTCCCAAGCTATTCAATGAGCCAAACAGTCTTCAGAAAACCCGCGACAAACTTGAAGTGGTGGTGCATACTCGCGAAGGAAAAAGCCTGGGGCTTATCGTGGAGCGCATCCTTGATATTGTTAAGGCAAAAATAAATCCAAAACGCGCCAATCCGGCTTTAAACAGGTTGGGAACCATTATCACCAATGATTCTGTGATCGACGTGCTAGATATAAAAACAATTGTAGAAGAGGCTCTAAAGACAGGCCTGACTAAAAACACTCTCACGAATAAGGAAGTTTTTTCTTGATAATTGTTAATTTATCAGCCCTTGTTCCACATTTATGCTAATTTTATCTGGAATAACCAGACACTAATAAGTATCAACTTCTTATGAAGAAATCCATAGGTTCGGGGGAGAACAAATCATGAACGAGAACAGCGAAAGGACCAAAGATAAGGCCAAAGATAAGGTTAAGCACTTTATCAATCCGCCCGCCATTCATATCAGCGATAAAATGACCGTTTTAGAGGCCTGCAAAAGGATGAAAAAACATAAAGTGGGGTCCATTCTGGTTACCGAGGGGTCTAATTTTGTCGGCATTTTCACCGAAACGGATTTACTCAACAAGGTGGTGGCAGAAAATGGGGCACCCGATGACACTCCGGTTTTTAATGTGATGACTAAAAAGTTGGTTTATATCGACTATGAGGCCAGCATGATCGCGGCCTTTATCACCATGCAGACCAAAAACATCCGCCATTTGGTTGTTAAAAAGGATGATGAGGTTGTGGGGGTCCTGTCCATAAGAGATGTGGCAAATTTTTACGTCCACAAATTCAGCCAAACCTGAATCCCCCAACACCTGATTACAGAGTTTAAGAGGAGTATGGGCTTCCGCCCCTCTCTGTCCGGCATGGGAGTTGATCCGTGCGGGGCGTTAGCCCCATTTTGCATGAGTATTCCCATTAGCTTTCTTTCCCTATTTTTGTTATCCCCTTCTTTTGAGTCCTTCCACCTCATTCAAAAGTTCCTGACGCGTTAAAATCCCTTTCTGCTCCAGCAAGGCAATGAGCGCGGAAACCTGAAAAATATTTTCCTGAATCGCTTCCTCTTCACTCATAACTTCTTTTTTCTCTGGCATGATTTATCCCCCCGAATAAGATTGCATCTTCGGCCTGCTCGCAATGAATCGCCGAAACTTGAATTGTCATTCCCGATTATAATAGGAAATGGAACTGCCTGCCAATAAACCAGCATTATATATCGCAACGGGGTAGCAGATAGCAGGGACGCGTTGAGCTGACTGGTTTATGCTACCCAGCTATTACGCCCTAACCTGAGTGATGGATTCGCGGAGGGGGATGCTCTGGGTGGGTTCGCTCAATATCAAGGCAACTGTCGAAGTGCGAAACAGGTCTTCCATCATGTCGATGGACTCGTTGACCCGCTGATGCAACCGACAAAGATTGGCACCATGGGTTTTCAACTTCAAAGGACAGCTTTTTATATGCTTGATGGGGTCCACCGCGTTAATAACATTCAGCAAAGGCAGATTCTCCGGGTCCTGTGCCAGCACATAACCGCCATGCAAACCTTTCTTGGAGAAAACCACCTCGTGCTTGGCCAGCGCCAGTAAAACCTTGGACAGATAATGTTCGGGAACCTTGGTCCACCTGGCAATTTCAGCGGTTGTATAAGGTTTATCCGGATTCTGAGCCAGACAAACTACGGCCCGCAAAGCATATTCTGCAGTCTGGGAAATCATAAAACCCCTTTAATAGATAATTTCATCTTGACATCTACTTTAACATAACATAAATTGGTATTCATGCAAAGGATAAACATATCCTTTTATCTTATTATGGACTTTTTGATCGCAGTCAGAAGGCATCACCAACCTGGCCTGAAATTTTGTTACCAACCAATGATCCATATGTTTAATTTTTTTTCTATCTCTAGGAGGATTACCAATGAATAAAGTAACCGCTACTTTAATTGCGTTTGCCATGGTTGCAGGTTTTAGCGCAACAACGGCTTTCGCTGAAGTCTCAGCAAAACTGACCACTGCCCCCAACGTCCCTCCCGCTGTTAAACGCGGAGCGACAACGGTTGTGGTCAATCTCGAAGCCAAGGAATATATAGGAGACCTGGCTGAAGACGTGAAATATAATTTCTGGAGTTTTGGTGGAACCGTTCCCGGCCCGATGGCTCGGGTTCGTGTCGGAGACAGCATTGAGTTCCATTTGTCCAACGCCAAGAGCAACATCCAACCGCATAATATCGACATTCATGCCGTCAATGGACCCGGCGGTGGTGCCGCCTTCACCACGGTGGACCCGGGACAAGAAAAAGTTTTCACCTTCACGGCCAAGGCGGCGGGACTTTTCATTTACCATTGCGCGGCAGGTTCCATTGTTGATCATATCTCCAACGGCATGTACGGCCTGGTTCTGGTTGAGCCGGAAGGCGGACTTCCTGCTGTGGACCGCGAATATTATGTTATGGAGAGTGAGTTCTTCACCGGTGAACCTGAAAAAGGTGTTGCTCCTTTTGATATCCAAAAGGGATTAGACGAACACGCCACGCATGTTGTCTTCAACGGTAAAGTAGGCGGCTTGCTCGGCGCCAACGCTTTGAAAGCCAAGGTCGGCGAAACCGTAAGAATTTATTTCGGCAACATCGGACCTAACGGCATCTCTTCCTTTCATATCATTGGCGAAATCTTCGACAAGGTTTACAACGAAGGCGGAATTGGCGGTTCCGTGGGTAAAGGAATTCAAACCACTTTGGTTCCTTCAGCGGGCGCCACCATTGTTGAGTTCAAAGTTGATGTGCCGGGGGCCTACGCCCTGGTTGACCATAGCATTTACCGGGTCGCCAAAGGTGCCATCGGGCATTTGGTGGTTGAGGGTAAAGAAGACCCGAAAGTCATCCGCCAAGGAAAATAGTTTTACCCTCCTCATTCAAACCGGGTACAAGGCGGAGGCCTTCTGCTTCCGCCTTTCTGGTTTTTTTCTAATATTGCGATTGTCGCTTTTCATATTCCCCGATACAACAGCCTGTTTCATTGCCTCTACCGGGGGTTGATCCTTCCAGCATTATGAAGTAAATTCAATTCTGCAATTTCTTTTCATCCTGATCTTCAGAGTGGAGGTTCCTTCATGAAAGCGTCCGATCTTTTTGTCAGATCCCTTGAGCAAGAAGGGGTGGAGTTCATATTTGGCATTCCTGGAGAGGAAAATCTGGATTTTCTGGAATCGTTAAGAAGTTCCACAATCAGGTTGATTCTGACTCGCCACGAGCAGGCCGCCGGATTCATGGCCGCAACCTGCGGAAGATTGACCGGAAAAGTTGGGGTCTGCCTTTCCACATTAGGCCCTGGTGTGACCAATTTCGTGACCGCAGGTGCCTATGCGCAACTGGGTGCCATGCCGATTCTTATGATTTCTGGTCAGAAGCCCATTAAAAAAAGCAAACAGGGTCGTTTCCAAATTCTGGATGTTGTGGAAATGATGAAACCTCTCACCAAGCTCACCAAACAGATTGTATATGGAAACAATATACCCATGCTGGTTCACGAAGCCATGCGTCTTGCCCGGGAAGAAAGACCCGGTGCCGTGCATTTGGAATTGCCGGAAGATATTGCCGCCGAAGAGTGTTCCGCCCTCCCCTTTAACACCGTCTCTACCCGTAGACCCGCTTCTGATAACAAGGCACTGAATCAAGCTGTAGAAATGATTCGTTCCGCTAAAATGCCACTTTTGCTAATTGGTGCCGGAGCCAACAGAAACCGTACTTCCGAAGCCCTGACCAAGCTCATCAATAAAACAGGAATTTACTGTTTCAACACCCAGATGGGAAAAGGCGTGGTCAATGAAGGAGACCCACGCTTTCTTGGCACGGCCGCACTCTCGAACAAGGACTACCTGCACTGCGCTATTGACCGCGCCGATCTAATCATTAATGTGGGACACGATGTCATAGAAAAACCTCCATTTTTCATGTCAGTGGGTGGAGCCAAAGTCATACACATCAATTATTTTTCTGCCCATTTCGATGAAGTTTATTTCCCTCAATTAAGTGTGGTTGGCGACATCGCAGGAAGTATCGAGAGGCTGGCCAACAATATTGAAAAATGTTCAGAATGGGATTTCAGCTATTTCGAGCGGGTCAAACATGAAGTCGAATTGCATTTGAAAGAAAGAAGTGAGGACGCTCGTTTCCCGGTCATTCCCCAGCACCTTGTTGCACAAGTCCGTAAAGCCATGCCCGATGATGGAATCATTGCTCTGGACAATGGTGTCTATAAAATCTGGTTCGCCCGAAACTATAAAGCCTTTCTGCCAAATACTGTTTTGCTGGATAATGCCCTGGCAACTATGGGAGCCGGCCTGCCATCAGCGATGGGAGCCAAAATCGTTTATCCCGACAGAAAGGTAATGGCTATTTGCGGGGATGGTGGATTCATGATGAACTCCCAGGAAATGGAAACGGCTGTCCGGTTGGGTTTAAATCTGGTTGTGATGGTCCTCCGTGATAATGCCTACGGAATGATCAAATGGAAACAGGCCGGAATGGGGTTTCCTGACTTTGGCCTGGATTACGGAAACCCGGATTTTGTTAAATATGCCGAATCCTATGGAGCCAAAGGACATCGTCTTCAGGCCACTGACCAACTGCCTGAACTGCTCAATGAATGCCTGAATGGTGAGGGAGTGCATTTGATCGAAATTCCTGTGGACTACTCGGAAAATGAAAAAGTACTGGTTGATGAATTGAATTCCAAAACCTGTATCCTGTAAACATCCATTTATAAGGACCCCCTCATGACCAAACGCTTGAAAGTAAACTCGCCTTATGACGGACATTTGATTTCTGAAATTGACCTGGATGACGCGGACCGTATAGAAAGTGTTCTGGAAACCGCTTATCAATTGGCAAAGGACCATGACAAAATCCTGCCGGTTCCCAGACGCATTGAAATACTGGAAAAAACAGCGGATCTGGTTCACGCCAAAGCCGAGGAGTTCGCCCGGCAGTCTGCGGAAGAAGGCGGCAAGCCGTTGATGGATTCCCGCATCGAACTTGCCAGAGCAATCCAAGGCATCCGTGAGGCGGCGCAGTCTATCCGTCAATTGACCGGACATGAAATTCCCATGAACCTGACGGCTTCCTCCATGAACCGAATGGCCTTGACCATCCGGGAACCAATTGGGGTGGTCGCCGCTATCAGCGCGTTCAACCACCCTTTCAATCTAATCGTCCATCAGGTGATTCCCGCTGTGGCAGTAGGTTGCCCGGTCATTGTGAAACCAGCGCGTTCAACTCCACTTTCCTGCCTCAACCTGGTTAAATGTTTGTATGAAGCCGGACTGCCTGAGGAATGGTGCCAGGCGGTTGTCTGTGAAAGCTCCCTGGCGGAAAAACTGGTGACCGACCCCCGCGTGGCGTTTTTCTCATTCATCGGTTCAGGGGAGGTCGGCTGGAAACTCCGGTCCAGGCTGGCGCCTGGCACCCGGTGCGCACTTGAGCATGGCGGCGCGGCTCCGGTGATCGTCGATCATGATGCCGATCTGGAAGATGCCCTGCCCTTGCTTGCCAAAGGGGGATTTTATCATGCAGGTCAGGTTTGCGTTTCCGTACAAAAAGTGTTTGTGCATGAAAAAATTGTCGACAAATTTTCCAAACAACTGGTCAAGCTGGCTGAAAAACTAGTGGTGGGCGACCCCACAGATGAAAAAACAGAAGTGGGCCCGTTGATTCAGGAAAATGAAGTGGACCGCATTGATCAATGGGTAAAGGAAGCAAAAAAGAAAGGCGCGAAAATTCTAACAGGCGGAAAGAAAATCGGCACCACCTGTTACGCCCCCACTGTTATCCTCAACCCTTCCGACAAGGCCATGGTCTCCACCCATGAAATTTTCGGACCAGTCATTAATATTTATTCTTTCAAGGACCGCATTGAAGCAATAGAAAGAGCCAACCTCACGCCATTTTCTTTTCAGGCCGCGGTATTTACCCAAAGTATCGACACCGCTCTTGATACAGCTAAACGGATAAACGCCGCAACGGTTATGATTAACGATCATACCGCCTTCCGGGTCGATTGGATGCCGTTCGGGGGTCGAAAGGCTTCCGGACTAGGGATCGGGGGAATTCTTCCCACCATGATGGAAATGACAGAAGAGAAACTGCTGGTATTTCGATCAAAACTGATTTAACAAAACACATGTTCTCCCCATCCATAGTAGTCATCCTCCTTGCGTTTTTTATCGCGCCACAACAGGGTTGGAGTGATGAACCCCCCGCTCACGCGGAGATGGCCCGCATTCCTGCTGGAAAATATAAAATCGGATTCAATACAGATCAGGCATTATCAGAGTGCGCCAAACATAATGACCCTTGCAAAAAGAAATGGTTTGAGGACGAAGAACCCGTCCACACCATTTATCTCAATTCCTTTTTAATGGATAAGTTTGAAGTCCCCCAGGAAAAGTTTGCGCGGAAAATGGGAAACAATCCTGCAGAATTCAAAGGCAACGATTTGCCTGTCGAGAGGGTAACCTGGTCGGAGGCCGTGGAGTATTGCCGGTTAACGGGCAAACGTCTGCCAACAGAAGCCGAGTGGGAAGTAGCCGCAAAAGGAGGAAAAGAAATAATCTATACATGGGGAAATGAAGTTCAATCAGGCAAAGCTAATTTTTGCGATTTCCATTGTGAGAAAAAATGGCAGACAAAACAGTTCAGGGACGGATTCAAAACTACCGCGCCGGTAGGGAGCTTCCCTCCTAATGGGTATGGTTTGCATGACATGGGGGGCAATGTCTATGAATGGGTTTACGACTGGTATGCAAGGCAATATTATGGTGACTCCCCGGCGAAAAACCCCACAGGCCCTTCGACAGGCCGTTACAAGGTCATGCGCGGAGGATCGTGGATCAATTATCCCGTTGGCACGCGGCCCACTGACCGTACCAATGCCAAGCCTGACAAACGATTAAACTTTGTTGGTTTTCGTTGCGCGAAATAAAATTCAGGATTTTAAATCTCCAGCACACCTGAATCCAGTTCCATCTGACTTAAGCTGGAAGTGCGCATCCTTGCGATTCGCCGATCTCATGCTGGCAATGTCCTGGTTCCAGGCTCCGCCACGGTAAACTTTTTGCGTGATGGAAAATGCTCCGACGCAATCTACGCCACTGCAAGTATCCAGCTCCGGCCTTGGGCCTTGCGGGTCTTGCATTGGACTCATAAAATAATAGTTTCCATCAATGGCCATCCAGTCGAGCACCCATTCACTCACATTGCCCGCCATATCGTAAAGCCCAAAAGCATTGGGTGGAAAAGACCCCACCGGAGCAGTATGTTTAAACCCATCCGTTAAATTGATTTCCCTGTTGTTGAGGTCACAAGCGCTGTCACAAAAATTCGCCTCCTTGCCAGTGGTATTTTCTCCCCAGTAAAATTCTCCCACTGTTCCTGCCCGGGCGGCATACTCCCATTCCGCTTCTGTAGGCAGTCGCAATCCCAATTTTTTACAATAGTTCCTGGCCCCTTCCCAGGACACGGTGTCTACAGGAAGATCTCCACCCACAAACTGGGACGGGTTATAGCCCATAACCGTTTGGAAAAATTTCTGCTTCACTTCATATTTTGCCATTTTAAAAGAAGATATGCAGACCTTATGGGCGGGTTGCTCATCCGGGTCGCCTGCCTGGCTCCCCATCTGGAAACATCCCGCGGGTATGTCCACCAGATCAAGTTCCGGTTTTGCCTGGCCAACTGAAATTGTTTTTTTCATCACTTCGGCCTTCAAAACCTCAACTTTTTCTCGGGTAGCGGCAGGAATTCCGGAATATTGGATCCGGGTCCGACTTTTTACAAAGAGCTCCATCTTCCCGGTTTTTTTCAGAAATACCCGGTAATGCGGAACGGGCCCCTCATCAGTTTTTTTGAGAAACTGGCTGAATTCCTCATCACTTTTTTCGGAATTATCCATGGCCATCACGGTTTCATCTACAAGTTCGGCTTCA
Organism: Nitrospinae bacterium CG22_combo_CG10-13_8_21_14_all_47_10; assembly: GCA_002786505.1. Taxonomy (GTDB): domain Bacteria; phylum Nitrospinota; class Nitrospinia; order Nitrospinales; family VA-1; genus LS-NOB. Next base: position 10,913 of record PCTK01000214.1, read on the forward strand.
AGAACACCGTCTTTGGTATGAACCAGGATGTTCCGGCCCGTGGATAGCGGCATGGAGAGAATTTTATCCAGCAGTTTTTCCGCGTCAGTATATTTTTCCAGCTTGATCTTGGTATTGGCCTGGGCTTTCAGCGCAAGATAATTATCCGGTTCCTTTTCAAGAACGGCACTGAATATTTTCTCTGCTTTATCGTACTCCCCCAATAGAAATGCCTGTTCACCGTCTGCCAGTGAACCTGAGTTTTCCTCCCCCGAGACCGGACTCCCCATAGCCATCAGGATAACTAAAAATATTATGCGAATTGCTTTAACCATGATTTTCTTCTTTAAATTAAAAAAACTGTTAAAAAAAATTTACAGTCCTCTCCTGGGATCTATGCCTGAATTTACCAGTTGAGATATTTAATTGCAAAGGGTTTACGATTTCTCA
>PCTK01000235.1 GCA_002786505.1 Nitrospinae bacterium CG22_combo_CG10-13_8_21_14_all_47_10
CTGATGAGTAATAGAAAACCCGTTGGGAATCCTGACTCGTAACATAAAAAATCCGGGAGTAGGGTTGCGCAGAAAAAGCCCATACCATTTGAGTCTCTGTATGTCGTCTTCGCTGATAGACTCCCAGCCTTCTTTCGCGAAGCGATGAATATCGTCTTTGATTTTCAAGCCATCTTTTTCAGCTTTTATCAATTCTATTTTGTTCATAATTCCTCAAGGTTAAAAGAAGACAAACCCCTCCCCTGGAAACAATGACCTGTGAATTACAATTAGCATGCCAATTATTCAAAATATGCTATTTGGCTTTTGTTAATGGCGGGTTATGCAAATGAAGGACTTCATTACCGACACAACAAGTTGCCTAAAAATGCATCAAGGCAAATTGACCATGCTCTAAAAAGTCGCTTTTTATAAACTCTGTTTTTTGTACCGCCCCGGCACCAAGGCTCTATTCCCAGGTTTCCTGCTTGGCATGGAAATTGTACTTATCTATCTTGAACCTTGTTGTGCTTTGTCGGGAAAAATTCAGGAACAAGGCGAAGCGGTTGAAAAGTAGTAAATATTGTTTTGAAGGTTGAAAGGATGAAGTCTTCTATGAAAGAAAAACTGGTTTTGGTCGGTAATGGTATGGCCGGGGTGCGAACACTTGAGGAATTACTTAAAATTACCCCTGACTTGTATGACATTACCGTTTTTGGATCGGAGCCTTATGGAAACTATAATCGCATTCTCCTTTCTCCGGTGCTGGCGGGAGAAAAGGATGTTGGCGATATAATGCTCAATGATGAAAAATGGTATCAGGAAAATAACATCAAGCTCCATACAAGCAAGGAAGTGGTTGAGATCGACCGCCACAACCGTAAAGTGATTGCGCAAGACGGCACGACCGCGGAATATGACCGGTTATTGCTCGCCACAGGTTCCAATTCGATTATTCTTCCAATCCCAGGAAATGATCTCCGTGGCGTCGTCACATTCCGTAACATTCGTGATGTAAGAGCGATGCTTGAAATTTCCGGGAAAAAAAAGCAGGCACTGGTTATTGGCGGCGGATTGCTTGGCCTGGAAGCGGCTTACGCCCTCAAGCAACAGGGAATGTTTGTTACCGTGGTTCATCTCATGGATTCCTTGATGGAACGGCAACTCGACCCTGAGGCAAGCTCTATGCTGAAAAAGACCCTTGAAAATCGCGGCATCCAGTTTTTAATGGAGACTTCAACCGAGGCTTTTCTTGGGGAGGATGAGGTATGGGGGGCCAGATTCAAAAGTGGGCTGGAGATGGCCGCGGACCTGGTTGTCATGGCGGTGGGCATTCGGCCCAATAAGGATCTTGCCCAGAAAGCCCGGATTTATTGCGAACGCGGAATCGTTGTTAATGACACGATGCAAACCTTTGACGGACGAATCTATGCCGTCGGTGAATGTGTTCAGCACAAGGATCAGGTTTACGGGTTGGTGGCTCCCCTGTTCGAGCAAGCAAAAGTTTGCGCCAATCATTTGGCTCAACTCGGTTTTGCATACTACAAAGGTTCGGTCACCTTTTCAAAACTAAAGGTAACCGGTGTCGAATTGTTTTCCACCGGAGACTTCATGGGTGACGAGACAACAGAAAACATCATTATGAAAGATGTGGGCAGGGGGGTCTATAAAAAAATCGTCCTCAAGGAAAACCGGATCCATGGAGCGGTTATATTCGGTGACACGGTGGACGGCTCCTGGTATTACCAGTTATTGAGGGATCGTACCGACATCAGCGGCTTTAGGGAACAATTGCTGTATGGCCAGTCCCATCTGGGGGACTCCGGACATGGCGGCGCGAGTAGCGCGGCGGAGATGGCCGATGATGTGGAAGTGTGCGGCTGTAACGGAGTGTGCAAGGGGGATATCATCAAAGCCATCACCTCCAAGGGGTTATTCACGCTCGATGATGTCCGGGACCATACTAAAGCTTCAAGTTCCTGCGGTTCATGCACAGGACTCGTAGAGCAGATTCTGGCGTTTACTCTGGGCGGCGATTACTCCGAGGCGCCCAAGGCAAAGCCTTTATGCAAATGCACCGACTACACTCACGAAGAAATTCGCCAGACCATAAAAAACCAGCGGTTGATGAGCATTCGCTCCGTAATGGATTATCTGGAATACCGTACCCCGGACGGATGCCATGTTTGCAGACCGGCGATCAATTATTATTTGATAAGCTCCTGGCCGGGTGAGGTGACGGACGAACCCCAATCGCGTTTCATCAACGAAAGGGCGCACGCCAACATACAAAAGGATGGAACCTATTCCGTCATCCCGCGCGTGTGGGGAGGACTCATCACTCCCGGTGAGTTGCGGGCTATTGCTGACGCGGCTGAAAAATTCCAGGTATCCACGATTAAAATCACCGGGGGACAGCGTATTGGCCTATATGGGTTAAAGAAAAATGAATTGCCCTCAATATGGGCCGACCTGAACCAGAAGGGAATGTCGTCCGGATACGCCTACGGCAAGTCTTTGCGCACGGTCAAAACCTGTGTGGGAAAAGAGTGGTGCCGGTTTGGTACTCAGGATTCTACATCCATGGGCGTTAAATTGGAAAAATTAACCTGGGGTTCATGGATGCCCCACAAATTCAAAATGGCAGTATCCGGTTGCCCTCGCAATTGCGCTGAAGCCACCATCAAAGACTTTGGTGTCGTGGCGGTGGAATCCGGCTGGGAACTGCACATTGGAGGCAACGGCGGTGTGAAGGTGCGCCCCACTGAATTGCTGTGCAAGGTAACGACCGAACAGGAAGTCATTGAGCATTGTTGCGCGTTTATCCAATTGTACCGTGAGAACGCTCATTATATGGAGCGCACAGCACCCTGGATCGAACGGGTGGGGGTGGCTCATGTGAAGAATCTACTGGTCGAGGATGCAAAAAATCGGCAAGCCCTGGCAAATCGATTTTTGAACTCACAAAAATTTTCGCAAAAGGATCCTTGGGCCGAACGCATCGGGGAAGCAGGTTTTGAAAAACATGAATTCGCTCCTTTGGAGGTAACGCTGACTCATGGGTGATTGGATAGAAATTGGTTCAGTAGATAAAATTCCGCACCTTGGGGCAAGAGTGGTGCACATCGATGGCAGGGTGATCGCCCTGTTTCGTACCGCCAATGATGAAATTTTTGCCCTGCGTGACCGCTGTCCTCATAAGGAAGGACCGTTGTCCCAGGGGATTGTGCATGGCAAGCGGGTCACCTGTCCTTTGCACAACCTGGTCCTGGATTTAACCAACGGGAAGGCCGTGCCTCCGGATGTGGGTTGTGTTCCGGCATATCCGGTGAAAGTCAAAGAGGGTAGCGTGTGGATCACATTGCAAGGAGCGACAATTCCAGAATAACGGAAATTTTTTGAGAGTTCCCTGCATCGCATTTCACCCGCATATTGCATGAGTAGTTTTGTTTTTGAGCGTCCGAGAAAGGTGGACTATTCCGGCAATTGAAAAATGGGCGTGTATGGACGCAGGAGTTTGCGGGTCCACCAGGAGCCTTCACGCCTCCTGGTCTCAAAGTCTGAAAACCGGTAGTCGTAAACCACAGCCTGCAAATATTTGGGAGGTTTATCGGGAAACGGGGTTTTCCCCAGCAGAGCTATCACGGAAGGCGAGCCTTGCAAAAGCCGGATCATGAACTGGATTAACCAGGGATTTCTTTCATAGTCGCTGAGAGCGGCGAGCCACATTTGCCAGTCGAGCCTGGGCTGGTGTGGGGCGACAAATTCCGGCTTCCTCATCACATCTCCCGGCTTCCATTTGAATTCATAAGGAAACCAGTTCTCTCGATCATCGCTCCCCAGAATTATGATTTCCGGCCTTGATGTGGTCATCACCGCAAACAATCCATATGGGTTGAAAATATGCAGGGGACGAATCGCATTGGTGATGGCAAGATAAACCGAAGGGTAATTACCTGGAGAAACGAGTAGAGGAACCGCATAAAGCGTGATGGAGACAATCAGCACCGCCGCCTTTGCGAAAAATTTTTTCCTCCCGATAAGAGCCGGATTTTTTGCTTCCGAAACTGAAATCTTCCTGTTACCAGGCAACCATCTTGAGAGAACCGCGTCATCAAGCAAAAGAAGGGGTAAGGCCAGGTTCAATATGTTGAAGAAACCATAGTTCCCCGTGAGGAAAATCAAAATCTGTTGAAAAACCAGAAAAGCGCAACCGAGATAGCGGATGCGCCGGGGCCCAAATATCAAAAACACGGCTCCAAGTTGAATCAAAAAAATGCAGGCGACAGAAAACTCCTGAAAGCCATGCGGCAGGTGGTAGGCGTACCAACCTATCCAGGTTGGAAGGGGCTGGGTTTCATAATGGTAGTAAAGGGCCGTGAGATCCCGCCAAGTGGGGTCTTGGCTGATTATCTTGACCAATCCGGAAGAAAAAACAACACGGAACAATAAAAACCGCAATAGAAAATGGACCAATCGTGATGGCGGAGATGCCGAACCAGCCCATGGAGCAAAAAATATGGCGAGAAATCCCGTTTCCAGAAGAAGAGTATCCCATTGGAATCCTAAAAACGGTTGCGCCACATGAAAAATGGAAAGGTAAATTGCCCATGCCAGTAAAAGAGCCCAACCCACCAAACGGTTTACCATGACCAGCAAAGAGGCCGCCGCGCCTAGCAAACAAGTTATCCGCAAAAAGCCATCCCCGGCATAAATCCAGAATAAAGTAGGCACTTTCCAGAAACGTTCTGCCCCCCAGTATTCTGCCTCGTCTTTTAAATGCCCACCTACCGGAGAAATCCCTTCTTGTCCAATCAGCCCTTCGATTTGAGTCCAAAGGGATAAAAAAGCCAGCAAATAAACCAACCCCAGGAGAAAAAGAAACAGGCGTCGGGTTAGAAACCAGGTCGGTATTTGTGTATAACTGCCCCAAATCCACCTCGTGATAACACTGAAAATTTTACGATTTTCTGCAACTTGCCGGTAACCCCATTCTGCAACGGGGGCGAATCCTGGCATCTTTTCATAGGCGCTGAGAAGCCACCTCCCGTTAGGGGCACAAGCCAATGTCTTGAACACTGCTTTGGCACCTGAACAAAAATTTCCCGCGGGGTCAACGAAATAAACAGAGGATTCAAATTGTTCGGGAGAAATCTGCGGGTAATTCCCCGCTACCTCCTGAGAAGGAAGGTAAAACACCGCCTCTTGTGTAAAAGGGGTCCAACGTGCTATCCATAAACGACAAAACCCGCAATCATCATCATAGATCAAAACCGGTTTATCGTTTATTTGAGGGTCACTTTCCATAAATGCTTTCAAACAGGCGGGGTTTTTAAATTTCCCATATGGGAGTTCCTCTTATTATACCTCCCATTTTCTCCACAAAAACAGTCCATGAACCAGTCTGCTATTCTGGTTTTCCTGAAAGAATTTCCTTAAACAGGCGGTTCTGGCTTGCGTTCCGAGCCAAGCTGCGATAGTTTCTCTACTTCACCCATAATTAGGGGCATCTCTAAAAGCAATCTTTGATCGTTTCAGGAAGGATTCAATGGCTGATTTTACACGCGAAGAAATTGAAGAGAAGTTAGAAGAATACGCCGAACTGCTTGCATCCCGGGAAGGAGAAGACGAGTTCATAGATGAGCCGGATGAGGAGAGCGAGGAACCTGCCAATGGAGAAGAGAACAGTCCTGACAATGGCGAAGAAGCCGTAGCCGTTGAGACCGAAGAATCAGGTCTGGAAAACATTTTTAAGGGAAAAGACCTGTCAGGACTGGATTTGTCAGGAATCAATTTTCGCGGCATCAGCCTGCAAAAAACCAATTTAAAAAACACCAATCTTTCCGATTGCACTCTCGCAGAATCGAATCTGGACCAGGCCAACCTGGATCAAGCCAACCTCAGCGACGCAGACATGGAAAATATAAGTTGTCTGGAAGGGGTGATGACCCGCGCCAATATGGAATCCGCAAACCTTCAGGGCGCCAAGCTTCTGGGCACCGATTTCAGCGGATCCAACCTTGAAAAAACCAATTTCAGAAGATCCAAGGCAATGGAAACCAAACTGACCCAATGCGATCTTAATAATACTGATTTCAGCAACTCTGATTTTTCACGGGCAAACCTTAAAGGTGCCAAAATTATCGAGAGCGACCTGAGTCGAGCTCGATTCAATGGCGCTGATTTTGAAGGTGCTGATTTCACCGATTCCAAGTTGAGTATGGGAGTCTTTTTTGAGGCGAACTTTGCAACCGCAAATCTCAACCGCACCTTGATTAAAGGAGCAAAACTCGCGGGAGGAAACTTTACCGGTGCCCATCTCGCCCGTGCGGACATCACCGGGGCAGACCTCACCGATGCCATCTTCCACAATGCGGATTTGAGCCGCGCGAAATTAAACGGTGCCATACTTAGAAGGACAGACCTCAAAGATTCCGACCTCTCCGAGGCTGATTTAAATCTCGCAGACCTGACCGATGCTAATCTGGTCGGAGCCAAATTGTCCGGCGCTAATTTAGACCGCATCAAACTAAATCAGGCTAAATTAAATAAAGCCCAATTAAGTGGGGCGCGGATGACTAAGGCCAAATTAATGCAGGTTGATTTGACCGGGGCAGATTTGAGTGGAGCCAACCTGACTGGAGCAGAATTAAATGAGGCCATTCTGGAAGGGGCCGATCTCAGTCGTGCCGACCTGACAGAGGCTGTTTTGACAAATGCCAACTTGAAAAACGCTTTCCTGATAGGAGCTTGCCTGCAAAAAGCAAATATGGCAGGGATCAATCTCGAAGGTGCTGACATGGCAGGGACAAAACTGAGAAAGGCCCATTTTCAAAATGCAAACTTGAAACGAGTAGATTTTCGGCGAGCCGATATGGAACATGCTGATTTCTCCCAGGCAATGCTGAATTCTGCAAATTTTACAGGCGCTAAAATGAGTGAAGCTCTGTTCACAGGTGCAGACCTGACCGGAGCCCAAATAGACTCTGCTGACACTACGAACACCCAATTTCAGGGAGCAATCGGATTTAAAGCCTAACCCCCACCCGACCAGGGTAAAACACCTCTTTTTACCCTGGAAAAAACCCTTCCCACGCCCATATTGAATTAAATGTAACGTTGCCCTTTTCTCAAAATTTCAGGACAACGGATTGACTCCTGACTAAAAATCGTTTACTTCTATGTAATCCATGTCATTAAACAGTTTCAATGTAAGGCAATATTAATCCCATGCTCAAATCCGCCCTGTTGGCCAGCTTATTTCTCTCAATGCTCCCCAGTTTTGCGCACACCAATTCCATGGAGAACGCCTTGATTAAGGGAGTAATGTTTCTGGATGATGTCCCTCAAGTAGAATGGTACCGGGTGGATGGGAATTCGCTGATCATAGGATGGAAAGGCATCCCCCAGTTTTTTCCTCACACAAACAGAAGAGCGGCAATAAGGGCGACTTTGGCGACCGGAAGGAAAATCCATGTCTGGGCCGTCCGACATAACCAGAAAAAATGGTCTGTTGGTAGTGGGGAACCCCACATCTGCTCTGTCTCAGCCAAAAACGGGCGCGTGGAATCCGACACATGCCCCTATTGAGGCAACCACCCGCCCTCTCCGGGTTACTGCCTTAATTTTTCCGGTCATTTTATAATTTTTCGCTGAATTTTTACGACTTCCGGAAATTTTTTGCATCTAAAAAGGGCATCAATAAACATTGGGAAACATTGGGTGACAAAATAGATGAAAATCCAGTCTTTTCATAATAATGGATATTGCAGAATAAGAGCCCGCCCCCTCACCCTTAAAGAAGTATTGCGGCTAAGGGACGGAATGGAAGTTGTCAGGAACCAACCCTACCAGATACAAATAACATCCAACAATGAAAAATTGTTACTGTCTTTAAACTGAGTAAATTAACAAGTCTAATATTCACAGTGATTTTGACAACTCCCTCACTTATGGAAAAACTGGAAGCGGTGCAAAAAGTATTGCGATTCAGTCATTCTATAAGAGAATGGTGCGAAGGAGATCACGCCATCTACTTTAATGATTTTGACGAGCAAAATGTAGATGACTATTCATCCGGAGGATTCGGGAACATCGCCGATGAAATCATAGAACGCGGCATTCAAGAAAACCTTCTCGAAGAAGATGAGGTTGATTGACGGCTTGAAGGTTCACTCATTTTTTCCCTATAGCCGAACTTAGAAAATCCCCCCTGAAATCCTTGTTTGGGCTATTTTAAAACCATATTTAATCTCGTTGCAAATAATACAAAAATTTCCCATACCAGTTATTTTTCGCACACCAAAAACTTTGAGCGCAGGAAACAAGTCCCTCAAAAGGTAACCCTTCTGCCTGATGCAAATTTTACATAATTGTAACAGTCAAAGTTGAAATAATAAATGACCTTTAATTTAGATTGGATTACAATCGTTAGCATGAAATTATCTTTCCAAAACAAAAAAGCATTGGTCGTCGATAACTCATCAATCATTACCAAGATCATTAAAAATTTCCTGATTCAGACTGGTTTTGAAAAAGGCAACATTTTTGTCGCTCATGATAGGAATCAGGCTCTAATGATGTTCGACCTGGAAAAGTTTGATCTGGTCACATCGGGCATACACCTCAAAGATTCCACCGGAATCGACCTGCTCAAGGAAATCCGGGAAAAGCATACTGACCCACAAAACAAAGTCCCTTTCTTGATTATCAGTTCCGAAAACCAGGAAACCTATCAGGAAAAACTGGTCGAGAACCAGGCTACCGATTATTTGAGAAAACCTTTCACTCAGGACCATTTCAAACAAACCATTGCCAGTATTTTCAATCTTAACGATCGGCCAGAATCGGCGGTCACCGAACCCTCAGAGGCCACCTCCTCACAGGCATCCTCATGGGAAGAGTCTCCTGTAGAAGTTCCTTCGCCAATTATTGAAGCATTTACTGAGGGTACGATTGAAGCAATGGAACAGTATATGGCTGAAGCGGTCCCAGAGAGTTCCAATGGTCGTGTTGATTTAAAAGGATATTTTAGTGCCTGGCTGGATCTTTTAAACTCTGAAAATCGAATCCAGATTACTTTGATTATTAATTTCCCTAAAAAAGCCGCTTGTGGCATTTATGAAGAAATATTCGGGGAAGTCGATATGGAGCAGGTTGGCGGTGTCGTTCAAGAATTAGCCAACATTATTGGTGGCATCGTCAAACCAAAAATCTCACCATTCTCCAGGGAAATCCTGGGCTTAGTCCATGGGACAAACGATTCAGCCGGAGAAATAGACCTGACATGGGACCTGGGTCTTCCAGAATCCCAGATGGGTGAAAACCATTCCCTGGACATGAAGCTCAATGGAATGGCCAAATTTCACATTCCGTTTAGAATCAAGGACGAAAACTTTCACCTTGTCGTGCTGATACAAAAATTTTAATGCCGGGCAAAAAAATTAGAAGACCCAGGCAACCTCAGCAACTGTCAAAAACTTCCCCCTACTTGAAACTCCACCACAACGACCACACAGTACAAACTCTAAAACAAAATCTTTCATATCAATGAATTACAAAGAGTTTCCCAGGAAAAAGCCCAATCTCCTTGTAAGGTTTTTTCATAAAACCCGACAAAAATTGCAATATATATAAGATTTTATATAGAATAGCTCCATCCAGATGGATTCAAAATAGCAGGACCGCGAAAAACCTGGCACAAACTGCCGCTTAGTAATTTCCAGGAGATAGATAGTGAATACCCGCTCCAAAATTCTTCAAGACGTTCAAAATTATTACGGGAAAATTCTTAAAACCAAAAATGACCTTCAGACCAGCGCTTGTTGTTCAGCAGACACCATGCCTGCCTACCTGCGCCCTTACTTGAAAAACATACATGAGGAAGTTCAGTCCAGGTTTTACGGTTGTGCTTCCACCTTCCCTTCAAGCCTTCGGGGAAAAACTGTGCTGGACCTCGGTTGTGGTTCCGGACGCGACTGCTACCTTCTGGCTCAGGTAGTAGGGCCTGATGGCATGGTCATCGGCATTGATATGACTGATGAACAACTGGCCGTTGCGAAAAAGCATATCGCTTTCCATACACAAAAATTTAACCTGGAAAAACCAAACGTCGATTTTCGCAAAGGCTGGATTGAAGACCTCACATCGGCAAACCTTGAAGATAATTCCATAGATGTGATTATCTCCAACTGTGTGATAAACCTTTCCCCCGACAAGGAAAGTGTGTTTCGTGAAATTTTCAGGGTTCTCAAACCCGGCGGGGAACTTTACCTCTCAGATGTTTTTTCCGGACGGCGGGTACCAGAACCGCTGACCACCGACCCTGTTTTACTAGGCGAATGCCTGGGTGGCGCCTTGTACATAGAAGACTTCAGACGCCTGCTTAGAAATGCGGGCACTCTCGATTACCGGGTTGTTTCCAAAACTCCACTCACCCTCAATAATGAAGACATCAAACGCAAGGCCGGTATGATTGATTTTTACTCCATGACGGTGCGTAGCTTCAAATGTGAGTTCGAGGACATTTGCGAAAACTATGGCCACGTTGCCTATTACAAAGGCACCATTCCCGAATTCCCGCATGGGTTCACCCTTGATGACCACCATTATTTCCAGACAGGAATTCCAGTTCCCGTTTGCGGAAATACCGGCAAAATGCTGAGCGAAACCCGGTTCCGTGAACATTTTAATGTCATCGGGGAGTTCTCAACCCACTACGGGCCTTTTGATTGCAGTGCCCCAAAGATTCAGGAAGGCATTTCCGCGAATGGCAACGGTGCCTGTTGCTAACCACCGGAGCCCACTCTAACCGGGATATAGCCCCGCAGATTCCTGTCATCGGGGGATGTCAAATTCCTGCGGGTCTAAGTTGTAGTTTTTATAAAGCTCACGCAAGCGTTTGCGAACCTTGACGCTGTTTTCAGAATCCTTTTTCTCCTCCCAAATCTGTTGCGCCTTGCGGGCCGCCAGGATTGCTTTGCGCCCTTCGTTCAGGCCATCAAACGCCTTGCTCATATTGAAGTAAGCATTGGCGTCCTGCGGATTTTTCTTTACCGCTTTCTTATATTCCACCAGGCCTTTCTC
>PCTK01000008.1:0-1067 GCA_002786505.1 Nitrospinae bacterium CG22_combo_CG10-13_8_21_14_all_47_10
ACAAGAAGAGAGATTCTTCGCTGACGCTCAGAATGACATGCGAAAGAGTTTTTCAGCACCCTGTTAGCTATTGCCCAGTCGTGTCCTCACGGGGTTCCTCCTCCTCGTCGTCTTCGTCATCGCTGGTCCGGCAGATGACAAAGAAGCCTATGATGAGGAGAACGCTGGCAACAAGGGTGAACAGAATGTCCATGAGAATTTTAAACGGGTTTGATGGTGGCCAGGTAGATCATGCAGGCGCCGACAATGAAAATAGCGATGTGTACCATCATCGCGTATTTTTTAGGCAAAGCGTCTTCTTTTATTTGCTTGCCATTTTGAACGCCAAGCGCGACCAGGATTGCCAGCAGTCCCAATTTCCAGTAGATCCATTGGGATTCGGTAAAAACCCCGGTCTTTACGGCAAGCACCGTTCCTGATATGAGAGTCACCCCTAAAATAGGATAGTAGATGAATTTGTGGATGCGGTTTTGGGTTTTTCTGAGACCTTCTGCTTCTTCTGCAGATTTTAAGCGCAAGCGGAAAACAACGGAAAGAGATTGCAAAAACAAGGTCCCAATGACCAGACACATGGAAATCATGTGCAGGGTAAGAAAAAAATTTTTCATTCAAGAATACCTCTGAAACGCATATTTTTATTGGTCGTTTTACTGGCGGCGGATAGCGATGGTCCGTGGAGCCGACAGAATCTTTGCGCGAAACTGAAGGTATTGCCAGCCGCCAGCGGGACTTTCTGTTTTATCAGGAGTTATTTGGGACATCAGGTTCCCTTGCCCAATAGGTGCGGCTGGAAACGATCAGTGCCATTCCTACTCCGCAGTAAATTGCGGCGATGACCACATACCCTCCCAGATATTCATTGTAAGAGCGTAAGAGAAACCCAAAGACCATCATCATCGGGATAAAAATATAAAACGGTTTGGCGAAAATTTGGTGGATGCGGACCGGGTCCTCCAGTCCATGGATCCGGGCTTTGTTTTTTCGGGCGGTTTTGCTCAGTACAAATTTTCCTTTTATCAACCCAATCAATACGGCTGTGATTACGGAAAGGGTTATGGCAACCTGGG
>PCTK01000008.1:1075-10249 GCA_002786505.1 Nitrospinae bacterium CG22_combo_CG10-13_8_21_14_all_47_10
TGCTCCTGTCCGGCAAGTTGATATAAGCCAAAGCCTCGGAATAAAAGGAACAGTCCAATGACGCACCACAACCCTCCGGCGATGGAAGTAAGGCTGTTTTTATTCAAAAGAACCTCCATTTGAAGATTTTAGGATTAGATGATAATAGCAGGTAAAAGTTTCACCTGCATCCCGTAAAATTCGCGGGCAATTTACCTGGGTATGTTTCCCCGTACCAGTCGGACGGACATTCTTCCGCTTTTGCTTTTATATAATGGGCGTACTTCCCCATTTTTAAAATCAAATAAAGTCCCATAGCTTCCTCCATCGCCTTTCAGCCAGACGGTGGCCTGGCCTCCGGGTGGAAAAGCGATTTCCAGATGAATTTCTTTTTCATACTTGTCCTGATTGATTGCTTCAGGGTTGTATAAAGTACGAATTTCATCTTCGATTGGCAGTCTCCAGTCATTAAAGCCGCAGAACTTAATGCCATTCATATAGATTGCCAGTTCACTGGCTTCATCCCAGGTGTACCATTTAGCCTCTCTCTGCCATCCGTCTTCCCGAAGCCAAATGAGGGTGGTTTTGGTGTCGGTTAGGGTGCCATCCTGGTTGTCTATAAATCTTTTTGGGTCAGACATGGTATCTCAATGGTTTTAGGGGTTAGAAATTTCAAGGGGAATTTTTTCCAGACGCGACTTTAGTCCTTGCAGATCAAAGGGAGGAGGATTTTGAAATGCCTTATCGTTGATGATATTTGCAAAGGAATATTCCAGAAGACTGTTTGACCAGACGATAAGAGGGGTTCCGAATAAGATACGCTTTACAGTGCTCCGTGAAATTTTCACCTGGGCGTTTGAGTTCAGCAACTCAGGATTGTTGTGCAAGACGGACACGGTTTTAACAGCCATCCATAAGGGCCAGATACAAAACAGGCGCAGGGCAATCTCGGTTCTGGGAAGAGCCAGGGTGAATTTCAAGGCATCGTGCAGATGGCTATTGGTTTTGCTAAGCAAGCCTTCCAGGATTTGCAGGTTTTTATCCATGGAGGCTCCGGAGTGAAATTCATCCATAGTCAAACCTTTTTCAAGAATAATGCTTCGTGGGATATACGACCAGCCCCTGTTGTGATCGGCAATAATATCTTTGGATATATTGGTCATTTGCAGTCCCAGCCCAAATGACACGGCATTTTGGCGCATGATTTTTCTGGCCGATTCTGGCAAATCAGGTAGTTTTTGGAAAAACAGGTTGCAGAGCATTTCTCCCACCACGCCTGCGACGAAATAACAATATTCTTCAAGGTCTTGTATGTTTTCCAGCGGGGTGATTTCGCCGAACTGAAAGCGGTTTTGAAAAAAGGCCATCCCCTTCGCCATTTTTGAAACGGAAGGAATGATCTGGTCTTGATGGTTTTTGGGGAGTGCGTCAAAAACATTGAATACCCGATCAACCTGATGGAGAAGATCCAGGTCATTGGCAGTTCCATCGACCGCCGCGCATTCCTCAATCCATGGCGCAAGATTCTTTTCACGGTAATCCCGGTCTTCGATCAACCGGGAAAACTCTTTCAAGAGCCTGATTTTCATTTTGGGGTCCAGTTTTGCCGCGTCTTCCACCGTGTCCACGGTCCGGCAAAAAAGATAGGCGATGAGAATGCTCCGGTGAAGCTCGCCCCTTAGAACGGATATGTTGAGCGCAAAGGTTCTGCTAACTTTAGGAAGCGTTTGTACGCAATAGGTCCAGTCGTCCATTCGTGCAAAAATATCCCCTCTGAGCAAATCCGGGGCGAAAAAGATTCAAAATGATAACAGGATAATAGAGAGTTATGTAAAAGGAACCTCAAACCCCCTGACAAAAAATGTGCTGGCAGAGTTTTTCGATTTCTGTCAGGAATGGAGTACTTTTTCTTCCAGGCCTTCCACCCTTTTGGCAATCTTTAAAATCTCGGAATGAACTTGATTGATGATATCTTCAGGGGTGCTGGTCCCAGCCGTAATTCCGACATGTTGTTTGCCAATGAACCAATCTTGATTCAATTGGTGGAATGACTCAATATGGCGTGCTTCGACACCTTTCTCTTCGCAAACCTGCACCAGTTTTTTTGTGTTGGAAGAATTGAAGCCGCCTATTACGATCATCAAATCAACTTGATCGGCCAATTCATGCACTGCCACCTGTCGATCCTGGGTAGGCTGGCAGATCGTGTTGACGAATGCCACATCATCTACATAATCGAGAGCGCGGATTTTTTCCACCAGCCCTTCAACCTTATCAGTTTGTTGGGTGGTCTGGGACACGATTCCAAGTTTGCGGTTGCCAGAAACCCTGATTTTGTCGAAATCATCTTCATTATTGATGACCAGGTGGGCATCCAGATCCCCGACGATTCCCTTAACTTCCACATGGTCCTTCTGCCCGATCACAACCGGGAAATAGCCTTTTGTCACCAATGATTTAATGGTTTGATGGACCCGCATCACCAGTGGGCAACTTGCATCATAGACAATGAAGCCGGCATCATGAAGTTGTTTCTTGGTTTTTTCAGCCGCTCCATGTGCGGTGATCATGACTTTCTTGGTCTTGATTTTATCTATATCTTCGATACCCGGTACAAGAGACACTCCATTCTGTTTTAAAGATTCACTGACTTGCGGATTATGGACCAATTGGCCGACGATGGTCAGGTCGGAATGGAACTCTGGGGACATGGCAAGGTCAATGGCATCCCGAACTCCAAAACAGGTGCCCATTGCGCTGGCAAGGGAGACTTTCATTTATATATTCCTCTATGGACGTAGGTTTACTGGCAAGTTAACAGTCTAAATCATAACAAACTGCGTGAGGGTTTTAAATAAAAAACCCCCTATTTGGTAAGGAGGTTTTTTATTGCTTGCCAGGTTGTTTGGCGGCCAATATCGGCAATCGACTCCGTAAGCGGAATATTTTTGGGACAGACCTCAACGCAAACCTGCGCGTTGCCGCAATCAGTGATGCCACCTTCCCCCATGACGGCATCCAGCCTGTCTTCCTTTCTCATTTTTCCTGTGGGGTGCAGGTTAAAAAGGCGAACCTGATTGAAGGTAGCGGCTCCCAAAAAGGAGTTGTCGATAGTGAACTGGGGGCATGCTTCCAGACAACATCCGCAGGTCATACATTCCGACATGACATAACGCTTGGCGCGATCCTGATCCGGCATAACCGGGCCTTCTCCGATGTCATGGCTTCCATCAATGTCGATCCAGGCCTTGACTTTTTTCAAGTTATCAAACATACGTTCCCGGTTGACTTGCAGATCACGCACGACTGGAAATTTGGACATGGGCTCGAGGACAATCGTGCCTTCCAAATGGTCGACCAAAGCGGTACAGGCCTGCCGGACTTTCCCATTGATCAACATGGTGCAGGAGCCACAAACCTCTTCCAGGCAATTACAGTCCCATGTAACAGGAGCCACTGTTTTTCCATCCTGTGTTGTGGGGTTTCTTTGAACCTCCATCAGGCAAGAAATGATGTTGGCATGAGGTCTTTTGGGTACCTCAAATGTCTGCCAGTAGGCGGTAGAGCCAGGGGTGTCCTGACGCTTGATCTTTAAAGTGATGTTTTTTTCAGTCATAGCCGTCAATCGTATTTTCTTGGACGCGGGGTCACCAACGAGGTGTTGACCTCTTCATAGGTGATCTCGGGCTCATTGTCCTTGTGTTGGGCAACCGTTGTTTTAAGCCATTTTTCGTTGTTTTCCTGGAATCGTTTCATATAGTCGAGATGGTCGCGAGGGAATTTCCCTTCGGGCACTTCGCCATATTGCCTTTGTTCCAGATAATCAATGTATTCGTGGGGATCAAAATCCTTGGGCTGATTCATATCAAAAGCCGGTTTGTAATGACTTCCCCGGAACTCGTCTCTCATCAAAGCACCTTTGGTAATGATTTTTGAAAGATGGATCATGCAATACAACTGATTGATGAAGCTGGGTGTCGGGTTGGCCCAATCATTTGTGTCCAGGCATTTAACATCTTTGAAGCGGGTCTCTATGTCATGGATGGCGTGCCAGGCTTTTTCCAAAGATTTGTTATCCCGGACGATGAGAACATTTGCCAGCATGATATTCCCCAGATCCTGATGCAGTTTATAGGGATTTTCAGAGCCATTCATTGCTTTGATGTCTGTAAACCGATTTTGCCAGTGTGAACGGGTGTCATCAAAAGTAGTTGATGAAATATCGTCCACCGATTTTTCCAGAGAGTCGGTGTAATTCATGATGCCCCGGGCCATCATCAATCCCGTATAGATACAACTTAATAGCGAGTTGGCTCCGAGCCGGTTGGCGCCGTGGAACTGGTAGTCCGCTTCTCCTGCCGCAAATAGTCCCTGAATGGAGGTCATCTGGTTTCGGGGAGAGCCATGATCAATCAGGCCGTTGCTGTCCGGGCCGTAGTCGGTCCACAATCCTCCCATTGAGTAATGCACTGCGGGGAAAATTTTCATGGGGCTTTCGCGTGGATCCACACCGGTAAATTTGCTATAGATGTCCATGATTCCGCCGAGACGGTTATCCAAAAATTCTCTGGATTTATGGGTCAGGTCGAGATAGACCATAGGTTCCCCATTTACTCCAAGTTTCTGGTTATAGACGATGTCATAAATTTCCCGGCTGGCAACATCCCTGGGAACGAGGTTTTTGAACAGGGGATACTTTTCTTCGAGAAAATAATAGCGTTCGCTCTCGGGGATTTTCTTAGGATCGCGTTTGTCGTTGGCGTTGCGCGGCACCCAGACGCGCCCACCTTCACCTCTGGCAGATTCGCTCATCAGCCGGAGCTTGTCCTGTCCTGGAATGGCGGTGGGGTGGATTTGAATGAACTCTCCATTTGCGTATTTGGCACCTTGCAGATAAGCGGTTGTGGCGGCGGCTCCCGTGCTTACGAAAGAAGCCGTAGACCGCGCATAAACCTGACTGGGGCCGCCGCTGGCTAATACCACGGCATCTGCGGGCAAGGTATAGATATCACCGGTTCTCAGATCATGAATCACCGCGCCTCGGCAAATTCCTTCGGAGTCAAGAACGGCTCCCAAATATTCGTGCCATTCCAATGTCCTGGCGGCGCCATCATGTACGTGTCGCCGGACTTGCTCATCAAGGGCGTACACCAGTTGTTGTCCGGTAGTGGCCCCGGCAAAAGCGGTGCGGCTATAAAGCGTGCCGCCGAACCGGCGGAAATCGAGATGCCCTTCACCCGTGCGGTTAAATGCTACACCCATCCG
The DNA here is from genome assembly GCA_002786505.1 of Nitrospinae bacterium CG22_combo_CG10-13_8_21_14_all_47_10. Lineage (GTDB taxonomy): Bacteria > Nitrospinota > Nitrospinia > Nitrospinales > VA-1 > LS-NOB. The sequence goes on from PCTK01000008.1 coordinate 6,320, forward strand.
ATCCATCAAGTGAATGATGGCGGGGGCCTGGTAGCACATGTCGCGAACCAGGGGCTGGTGGGCCAGAAAGTCGCCCCCCTTGATGGTGTCATAGAAATGTTTTTCAGGTGTATCGCCTTCGTTTTTTGCGTCGATGGCGGCATTGATTCCACCTTGCGCACAAACAGAATGGGATCGTTTTAACGACTGGTAAGACAAAACGGTTACTTCCCCATCACGTTCGCAAAACTTCATGGCCAGGGCCAATCCGGCCAGTCCGCCTCCGACAATGACAATTTTTTTCTTTCTGTTTATCATAATGTATTTATCTCGCCACCGTTGCTTCAACAGGCACCGGATTCATATTAAACTCTGCCACTGTTGCCATGCCTAGAACGGTGAGCGCCAGACCTATCATGGCGAAGATGATCGCCCCATTTTTCTGGGCATTCTCACCAATCAAAATTCCCCAGGAAACGCAGAACCCCCACAGGCCATTGCTGAAGTGAAAGGTTGCCGAAATAATACCAATGGTATAAATCAGCATCCCTTGCCAGGTTTGGAATTCACCGTTCATGATATCAATCAGAAAAGGTGCGGCTTCAAAATGATGTTTGCCTTCCCATAACTTGGGTGCCACCGTTGTTCCCAGATGGTAAATAAGAAAAACGAAAACAACAGCGCCAGAAAGGCGTTGCATTGTGTAAAGCCCGTTTCTCGGATACCGATATCGATGCGCATTTGTTTTTCCCAGGCGTATCACATAAAACCCCATCGCCGAATGAAACAGGATCGGAATATATATAAAGGTTATTTCGATTATCAGGAGGAAAGGCAGGTTGTTGATCGCGTCAATGCTGAGCTGGTAAGGCCACACCCCTACAGTACGGAGAGAATTGACGCATAAATGAACAACCAGGAATGCGCCGACGGGGATAATTCCGGTAAGGGAATGGAGTTTTAAAAGCAGATAGTGAATCTCATCTTTGGATGGTTTTGCCATAAGGAAAGTGAAATAAACACTAGTTTGCTTGATTAATAAATATCGGAACGGAATATCCCCCAGACGACCCCTACATTTTGGCGCAAAAATGGGCATCATACAAGGGCTAACACCGGTGGAGGACAAAATAGTCCAGCCGGTAAAGAGGGGGGATTAAAAGTCGGATTCCAGCAGTGGGCGTTGCTTAAAGTCGGGATCAATGGGCTTGTCCTCGCAACTTATTTTCAAGTGGGTCGGGTCTTGCACATAAAAATCGACAAACCCACATTGGCAACAGATGTTAGGGAGCAAGGGAACACTTTTTTCGATGCCATGATCCTGCCGGACGACCATGATCAACTCCTTGTCCCTGCTGGTCCTCAGGCCAACTTCGCCCTTGAGGATGCTTTTCTCACCGCACTTGCTACAGGTATCTCTGTCATGTGACATGTGAGGCTCCTTGTCATGAAGGGATTCTTATAACCAATCCTGAAATTTATTCTAAGAGCCGAATCATACCACAGTTTGAGCCAATAATTGACAATGTTCGGGGCTACCTGGCTGAAATGCTAAACACATTTTCAGGAGTCCGAATACGACGGATCAATTCTGCCGCTTCTTGCAGTTGGACCATTTTCTCATTGACACGTTCACGCAATTCCTTGCCTGCATGGAAACTGGGTTTGCGCCGTTTTGGTAACTGAATAAACTCCCCCGTTAGCGGCTTTTTTGCGATCCGGGCCTTGTATTCATTGACTTTGAATGACCCAAACCCCTGGACTACCACGCGACCATCTTTATGCAGGGTCTCCATGATTGAATCCAGAAAGGCGGATAAATACAACTCGGCTTCTTTTTTGCTTACATCCATCCGCAACGATAACTTACTCACCAATTGGGCTCTGGTCATGACTCTCCTCCTCCTAATGTTGACAAACATTAATAATTGTTATAACCAGTAAAAGCAAAAACCAGGCCAAAATGGAGTTGTGTTTATAACCCTAAATTTTTCAGTTGGTTGTCGGTAGGTGCGGAAAACTATTGGTTTTCGGGCCGTTATAATATTGGATAAAAGTGTTAACTTATGTGCACACTCTAAGTTTCGATTATCCAAGCGATTCCCACTCTGGCAAAAACTCTTTTGGTCTCAAATCATGCGGTAATTTAGCTTTTGGTGTAAACGGAAACCTTATTTTTTTCTTAAGGAATAACGGTGGTTATCAAAAATATTCTGGTTTATTTAAACCATCCCCATGTAGAGGCTTGGAACTTCAGGCCCGAACATAAAGTTTTGTTAGAGAACCGGGTTCCGGAACTGAACGTGGAGGTCTGCCTGAACTCCAAAGACTTTAAGGATCGTCTGCCCCAAGCCGAAGCAGTGATTGTCTGGTTTTTCAAGGAGATGTGGCTGGAATCGGCACCTCATTTGAAACTCATTGCCACGCCTGCGGCAGGCAATGACTGGATTGAAGTGGAACCGGGGAAGGGCTTGCAGGTTTCCTTTGGCGGGTTTCAAGGGATCCTGATTGCCGAAAGCGTTATCGGGGCCATGCTTTACTTTTTGAAAGCCTTCCCGCTGTCGGAAAAAATGCAGAAACAGAAAAAATGGGCGCGGGTCAAGATCTCTGAAAAACTGCAATCTCTCTACAAAAGCAGAGTTACCATTTTAGGGTTTGGGAGAATCGGCAATGCTATCGCTGAAAGATTGAAGCCCTTTGAATGTGCGATAACAGGAATCAAAAGAAATTCCATTCCCGTCCCAGGGTGCTTTTCGGCTTCGGATCGAATTCTTACCTTTGAAGATTGGAGAACGGTTTTTGCGGAAACCGATCACCTGATTTGTACACTACCGGGAGGGGCGGGGACTGACAAAATTCTTCAGAAAAAGCATTTCAAGGCATTGCCGAAGTCCTGCTATTTTTACAACGTGGGGCGAGGCAATATTTATAAAGAAAACGACCTGGTGGAGTCGTTAAGAGCCGGGGAGATCGCCGGGGCCTATCTGGATGTGTTTGAAGAAGAACCATTGCCCGAATTCTCCCAGCTATGGGAGGCCGACAATGTTCTCATTCAACCGCATCTGTCAGCGGTTTCTCCGCATTACCTTGAGCTTTTTGTTGAGGAGTTGGCCGAAAGAATCAATGCCAGGAAATTTTGTTAGCAGTCTGTCGGACTTGGCGGCGCGATTTTCATTCTAAATGCATGATCTGGCGAATGGGGGCGCGCTCTGTTCATGTGAAAACAAGGTTGCGGTATGAGGGCTTATAACGGTGTTTCCTGGGCGTGAAAATCGGTGGCTTGCTGAAATTTATGTCCGACCGTGATGAGGCTTTCCTCATCAAAATGCCGACTCATCAATTGCAACCCGACAGGAAGACCCTCGGCAAACCCGCAGGGGATGGACATCGCCGGGATGCCAGCGAGGTTAGCGGAGATGGTATAAATATCCGCCAGATACATTTGCAGAGGATCGTCCAGCTTTTCGCCGAGTTTGAAAGCCGGGTAGGGGGTGACGGGTGAGGCGATGACATCGCATTGCCCCAGCGCGTTTTCAAAATCCTGTTTGATCAGGGTTCGCACCTTCTGTCCTTTCAAATAGTAGGCATCGTAGTAACCGGAACTGAGCACGAAGGTTCCGAGAATGATGCGCCGCTTAACCTCTTCGCCAAAACCTTCCTCACGAGTGTTTTCATACATATTGACAAGGTTGTCGGACTTTTCAGTACGATAGCCATATTTGACCCCATCATAGCGTGAGAGGTTGGTGCTGGCTTCAGCACAGGCGATGATGTAATAGGTAGCTACGGCATAGTCGAGATGCGGCAAAGAAACTTCCACCGTTTTCATCCCCAGCGATTCAAGGGTGCGGATGGCTTCCTGCACAGCTTTTTCAACCGCCGGGTTGATTCCGCCAGTGAAATATTCTTTTGGGATGCCGAGCTTCATGCCCTTCACATCTTTCTGCAAGG